>JAHCKF010000355.1 GCA_026125925.1 Pseudolabrys sp. | reverse complement strand
GTTGGGGGCCGGAGCATCGCGGTGAAGAACGGGCAATTCCTGCGCGAAAACCTGGAAGGCGACCGGCTGGCGCTCACCGGCGCCGGCGCCTGGATCGCGGTCAATGCGCGGCCGCTGGAAGCGCAGATCGAGCGCCTCAAGCGCGGCCACCCGTCGGTGAAGAACGTCACCATCGACATGGCGCCGATCGAGCGGCTGGACACCTTCGGCGCCTGGCTGCTCGAGCGGCTGGTGCGCGCCTTCGAGACACAGGGCGGCAAGGTCGAGGTCACCGGCCTCAAGGAGGACTACCGCGGGCTGATCGACGAGATGCATGCGGTCAAGCTCGACGAACTCGACCGCCGCCGCGGCGCCACCTCGCTCGCTTATGCGGTGTCCTCGATCGGCGAGAACGTCGTCTCGGTCGGGCATTCGTTTCTCGCTATCGTCAATATGTTCGGCGCGCTGATGACGGCGATCCTGCGCGTCTTCACCCGGCCGCTGTCGTTCCGCATGACCTCGTTGGTGCATCAGCTCGACATGGTGGCGTGGCGCGCGGTGCCGATCATCCTGCTGATCACCTTCCTGATCGGCTGCATCATCGCCCAACAGGGCCTGTTTCATTTCCGCAAGTTCGGCGCCGACGTCTATGTCGTCGACATGGTCGGCATCCTGGTCTTACGCGAACTCGGCGTGCTGATCGTCTGCATCATGGTCGCCGGCCGCTCCGGCTCGGCCTACACCGCCGAGCTCGGCTCGATGAAGATGCGCGAGGAGATCGACGCGCTCCAGACCATGGGCTTCGACCCGATCGAGGTGCTGGTGCTGCCGCGCATCCTGGCCCTGATCATCGGTGTGCCGATCCTCACTTTCATCGGCTCGATGGCCGCGCTCTATGGCGGCGGCCTGGTGTGCTGGCTTTATGGCGGGATCGCACCCGACATTTTCCTGTCGCGGCTCAAGGAGTCGATCGCGCTCAATACGTTTCAGGTCGGCATGATCAAGGCGCCGTTCATGGCGCTGGTGATCGGCGTCGTGTCCTGCGTCGAAGGCCTTGCCGTGAAGGGTTCGGCCGAGTCGCTGGGGCGGCAGACCACCGCGTCGGTCGTCGAATCGATCTTCCTCGTCATCGTCATGGATGGCCTGTTCGCCATCTTCTTTGCCTCGATCGGGATGTAAGCGATGGCGGCAGGCACGAACGGCGGCAGGGAGGTGGTGATCGCGGCGCGCGGCGTCGAAGTCGGCTTCGGCGACCGCCTGGTGCTCAAGGGCGCCGATCTCGACGTCTATCGCGGCGAGATCCTCGGCTTCGTCGGCGGCTCCGGGGCCGGCAAGTCGGTGCTGATGCGCACCATCATCGGCCTGATCAAGAAGCGCGGCGGCTCGATCAAGGTGCTCGGCACCGATCTCGATGCGGCGAGCGACGACGACCGCCGTGCGATCGAGCGGCGCTGGGGCGTCTTATTCCAGCAGGGCGCGCTGTTCTCCTCGCTGACGGTGATGGAGAACCTGCAATTCACCGTGCGCGAAAACCTCAAGCTGCCGCAGCGCCTGATGGACGAGTTGGCGGTGGCGAAACTGGAAATGGTCGGGCTCGACGCCTCGGTCTGCGGCAAATACCCCTCGGAACTTTCCGGCGGCATGACCAAGCGCGTCGCTTTGGCGCGGGCGCTGGCGCTCGACCCGGAAATCGTGTTCCTCGACGAGCCGACCTCGGGCCTCGACCCGATCGGCGCCGGCGATTTCGACGCCCTGATCGCCACATTGCAACGCACTTTGGGGCTCACGGTTTACATGGTAACCCACGATCTCGACAGTCTCAGCACGGTCTGCGACCGCATCGCGGTGCTGTTCGACGGCAAGGTGATCGCCGCCGGAACCATGGAGACCATGCTCAAGTCCGAGCATCCCTGGATGAAAGAATACTTCCGAGGCAAGCGCGCGCGGGCCGCGATCGGCGCGCGCGAGGCCGCACGGCCGGCTAGCGGCTGAACTGGAGTTCGTCGATGGAAACGAGAGCGAACTACATCCTGATCGGCGTGTTCACGCTGGCGGTCATCGCCGGTGTGTTCGGCTTCATCTACTGGTTCCAGAATATCGGCGGCAGCGGCGAACGCCTCGCCTATCGCGTCGTGTTCGACGGTTCGGTGTCGGGCCTGCGCACCGGAGCGAGCGTGCTGTTCAACGGCATCCGCGTCGGCGAGGTGACGGGGCTGCGACTCGATCCGTCGAAGCCGAAGCAGGTGGTCGCGACCCTGTCGGTGGACAAGTCGGTGACCGTGCGCAAGGACACCACGATCGGCCTCGAATTTCAGGGCCTGACCGGGATCGCCTCGGTGTCGCTGATCGGCGGCGATCCGGCGGCGACGGTGATCGCCGGCGCGGGTGCGGGCGAAACGCCGCCGATCCTGGTGGCGCCGCCGGGCGCGACGCAGGACGTGACGCAAGCCGCGCGCGACGTCATGCGCAAGCTCGACGATTTCATCACGCAGAACCAGCAGGCGTTTCACGCCGCGCTGGACAACATCCAGAAATTCACCGGGGCGCTGTCGCGCAACTCGGAGAACATCGACAAGACGCTGGCCAATATCGAGCAGTTCACCGGCGCGCTGGGGCGCAATTCGCAGAACATCGACGAGACGCTGGCCAATATCCAGAAGTTCAGCGGCGCGCTGGCGCGCAACACCGACCGCATCGACAACATTGCCAAGGGCCTCGAAGGCCTGACCGGCGGCGCCGACGGCAAGGGCGGCGACATCAACGAGGCGGCGCGCTCGATCAAGGAGCTGGCCGACCACCTCGACAAGCGCACCGCGGAGCTGACGGTCTATATCGGCCGCCTCGCCAAGACCGGCACGCGCACGCTCTCGACCATCGACAAAGCGGCGAAGAACTTCGACGAGAATCCGAGCCGCCTGATCTGGGGCGGCCCGCCGCCGGACGAGAAGAAGAAGGAGAACCTGCCGACGCCGGTGCAGCGCCGGTAGGGCGGCACGATCAGGATAAACATGTCCGCTCATCCCCGCGGAAGCGGGGATCCAGTCTTTGCCAAATATCCCGGGCTTTCTGGACCCCCGCTTTCGCGGGGGTGAGCGGAGTTTGCATGAGCGCGTCGAAGAAAACGGGTGCCGAAGGGCGACTATCTTACTTTCTTGACCTCTCCCCCTGGGGGAGAGGTGAAGCGAAACAAAAACGGGCGCCGCGAGGCGCCCGTTTTTTATCTATTCGGCCTTCGAGGGCTCAGGCGTTATCGAAACGGCCCGCCGCGTGCGCCAGCATGGTGTAGACCTTACCGGTTTCCGAGGTGAGGTAGGTGCGCGCCACCACCTGGCCGCGGTCGTCGCGCGAGACCTCCTCAAGCAGCCGCTCGAACTCGCCGATGTAGCGATCAACCGTCTGCTTGAACTCGCGGTCGGAGCGATACTTGCGGCGGATCTCGTCGAACGCCTGCTGGCCCTGCAAGGTGTAGAGCCGGCGGGTGAACACGTTGCGTTCGCCGCGCTTGTAGCGATCCCAGAGGTCGGCGGCGGCTTCGTGATCGATCATGCGGGCGATATCGACCGACAGTGAATCGAGCGACTCGATCGAGTG
>JAHCKF010000354.1 GCA_026125925.1 Pseudolabrys sp. | reverse complement strand
GCCATTGCCCGCGGCGAGATGGTGCTCGATCCGGCGCTGCACAAGCCGACCGATCGCATCGACGCGACCCTCAAGCTGTTGCCCGGCGAGAGCAAGCCGGTGACACAATGGATGCCGGCGCGGCTGCATCATGCCTCCGCCGAGGTCGGCGCCCGCATCGTGCTGCTCGGCGACGCGCCGATCGCGCCGGGCAGCGAGGCGCCGGTGCAACTAGTACTGGACGAGCCGATCGCCGCCGCGGCCGGCGATCGCTTCGTGCTGCGCGACACCACGGCGCAACGAACCATCGGCGGCGGCAAGTTTCTCGACCTGCGCGCGCCGCCGCGCAAGCGCCGCACGCCGGAGCGGCTGGCGCAGTTGGCGGCGCATGCGTTGGCCGATCCGCAGGCGGCGCTCAGCGCGCTGCTGGAGCGGCCACCGTGTTATGTCGAATTGTCGTCTTTCGCGCGCGATCGCGCCTTGACCGATGCCGACGCCGCCGCGCTGGTTACAAAATGTGACGCAGTCACAGTGATGACACCGAGCGGCGTGCTGGCTCTGTCGGCGGCACGGACGCTTGGGCTCAAGCGTGCGGTGTTAGAGACCTTGGGACAATTTCACAGCTCACATCCCGACCTGCCGGGGCTGGGCCTCGAGCCGCTGCGCCTGCAGATGCAGCCGCGTCTGCCGGCGCCGGGCTTCATCGCGTTCCTTCAAGGGCTTGCCAAGGCCGGCGAAATCGCTCTCGACGGCGCCTGGGTCCGCCTCAAGGGCCACGAAGTGCGCCTGACGCCGGAGGACGAAAGACTTTGGACCAGGATCGTCCCGTTGATCGGCGGCGGCGAGAGGTTCCGGCCGCCGCGGGTGCGCGACATTGCCGGCCTGCTCGGCGTCAAGGAGCCGGAGGTGCGCCGCTTGCTCAAGCTGCTCGGGCGCATGGGCAAGGTGGATGAAGTGGCGCATGACCACTTCTTCCTTCGGCCGACGGTCGGGGAAATGGTCGAGATCATCGTCGATTGCGCCGCGCAGGCGGCTGACGGGCAGTTCACCGCCGCGCAATTCCGCGACCGCGTCGATAACGGCCGCAAGGTGGCGATCCAGATCCTCGAGTTCTTCGACCGTCACGGCGTCACCTTGCGCCGCGGCGACCTGCGCCGCATCAACAGGCATCGCCTCGACCTGTTTCACCGGTCTGGCGAAGGCAAGTCTTTGTTATCTGGAAGAGAATCGTCCCCGGTGGGGCGTCCGGACTTCAAATCCGGGAGGGGCCGCGAGCCGGTCCTTGGTGGGTTCGACTCCCTCTCTCTTCCGCCAAATTCCAGGAGAGTGGGATGACGCCGGCTTCATCCTTCCTCGACGCGCTGAAAGCAGCCGCCGATGATGCGGCGCGCGCCGAAGACGACTTCCGCCGGGAAGTCGCCGAACGGACCAAGGTGCTGGAGCGCGAACGCGCCTTTGCGCACCGGCGGCTCAATTTCATGCGCGCCGTCGCCGATGCGGTGGCGAGCGCGGAGGACGAGGCGATCGCGGTTGCTGCGGCCAATGCCGTGGTGCAGGCGAAACTGGGCTGGGCCAGCGATAGCGAGGCGCGCAGCGAGATGCTGAGTTTCTTTGCGCCGGTGGCGAAAGTCGTGTTCGCCAGCCTCGATCCGGAGCCGGACGCGGCGCCGCCGGACGTCGTCGTCGCGCTGCGCGATTTCGAAAGCTGGTATCTTAATACTCGCGGCAGCCCGTTCTGGGCGCTATTCGAGACCTACATCCCGGAGACCCCGCGTGTCGACTTCTGAGGGCGCGGCGAAGCGCCGTCTCGTCGTCATGCTGCTGAACACCGATCCGCGCAATCCGGAAGAACTCGCCGCGCCGTTCTATTATGCCGCCGTCGCGGCGGCGATGGATTACGAGGTCGATCTGTTGTGCACGGCGACGAGCGGCAAGCTCATGTTCAAGGGCGTTGCTGACGCGATTCACGTGAAGCCGGGCGATCCGAAAACCGTGCATGACTGGATCAAGGAAGCGCACGAGCAGGGCGTCCGGCTCTGGGCTTGTCCCGCCAACCTCGAACTGTTCGACAAGGACGAAGCCGATCTGATCGAAGAGTGCAGCGGCATGATGGGCGCCGCCAGTGTCATCCAAACGATCATGGATGACGATTGCCGCGTTCTGACTTTTTGAGGCGCGCCGTGGCGACAGTCGAAGGCTACGAATTTCCGGAAGACCGGCTCTACGACATCGAGAACCAGATTTGGTACACGCCGCTCGCCGACGGCACCTTGCGCACCGGTTTTACAGCCTGGTCGGCCGCGCTGATGGGCGAGGTGCTGGTGTTCACACCGAAGCGGCTCGGCCACTCTTTCGAGAAGGACCGCTGGTTCGCCATGGTCGAGGGCGGCAAGTGGATCGGCGCCGCGCGGGCCGGCTTCGACGGCGTTGTTGTCGCGCAGAACGAGACGCTGATCGACAAACCCGAACTGTTGACGAAGGATCCGTTCGGCGAAGGCTGGATGCTGATCGTTCGTCCGGCCGGCGATGATTGGTGCGACAATCTCGTCAGCGGCAGCGACGTCGGTCCCGCCATCGCAGCCTGGATTGCCACCGGCTCATACAAGAGCCGCGCCGGTTAAGCGCGTCGTGCTGCCTCGTCAGGCGTAGCGGCCCGGCCGGAAAGGCGCGGCTTCGACATAGGGCTTCTCGCCGGTCATCAGCTCGGCGAGCATGCGCGCGGTCGCCGGGCCAAGGGTGAACCCTTGATGCCCGTGGCCGAAATGCAGCCAGAGGCCTTCGTGCTTCGGCGCCGCGCCGATCACCGGCAACATGTCGGGCATGCAGGGCCGCACGCCCGCCCACGGCCGGTTCTCGACCGGCGCGCCAAGTTTGAGGATCGTTCCGGCGGCCTCTTCGGCGCGGCGCAACTGCACCGGCATCGGCAATGCCTCGTTGCCGGTCAGTTCCGCGCCGGTCGTAATGCGCAAACCCTTCTCCATTGGCGCGATGACGTAGCTGTTGGCGTCATCCATGATCGGGAGGTTGAGCGTGCCTTGGGCGCGATAGTGTCTGTGATAGCCCCGCTTGCGCACCATGGGGAAATGGTAGCCAAAGCGCGCCAGAAGCAGCGGCGACCATGGGCCGAGCGCGACGACGGCGTGTTCGGCTTCGATCGGCCCGTCGCTGGTCGTCACGCGCCAGGCGCCGGATGCGGTGCGCTCCAGCGTGTCGGCATCGCCGTGAACGAAGGTGCCGCCGAGGCGCTGAAACAACTGGCCATAGGCGCCGGTCAGCGCGCCGGGATTGCTGACCGTCCAAGGCGCCAGCCAGTGGATGGCGCCGGCGCCGGTGTTCACCAGCGATGGCTCCGCCGCCGCGAATTCGGCCGGCGACAGCGCCTTGAAGGTGACGCCGTATTCCTTCTTGACGCGTTCGGCGTTGCGCGCCGCGCGGTCCATCGCCGATTGCGAGCGGTGCAGCACGCGGAAGCCCTCACGGCGGACGAGGTGCTCGACCCTCGCCGCCGCGATCAGCGGCGCATGTTCGGCGGTCGCTTGCGCGATGATGGTGGCGTAGGCCGCAGAGATGCCGCTATAGCGCGCCGGCGCCGAATTCCACCAG
>JAHCKF010000353.1 GCA_026125925.1 Pseudolabrys sp. | reverse complement strand
GGCTTCTCCGACGACTTCGCCATTCCGGTGTCACGCTGGACCGAGGTGCGCCGCGCCGACATTCCGCCGCAGAGCGGCATGAAGGTGCTGATGGAGTCGGATGAAGCGGGCGTGTGCCTGATCGACGATCCGGCGCATCGCGCGCTGCACATGTTCAATCACATCGAATACGACAGCAACTCGCTGGCGGATGAGTATTTCCGCGACCGCGACGCCAAGGTGGCTGTCGAAGTGCCGAAGAACTATTTCCCCGGCGATAATCCCGACGTGCCGCCGCTCAATCACTGGCGAAGCCACGCGCATCTGTTGTTCGGCAACTGGATCAACCAGATCTACCAGACGACGCCGTTCGACGTGCGCGAGATCGGCGCCAAGGCGACGGACTGGAGTGGCCCTGCGCGCGCGGTGGCGGCGGAGTAGCAGGCGTTTCTGTCGTCCCCGCGGAAGCGGGGACCCATACGCCGTGCCCTCTCGATAGGCTGCGGCGTATGGGTCCCGGGCCTCGCTTCGCTCGCCCGGGACGACAGAGCCATCACTTCTCCGGCAGCGGGATGAACTCGATCTCGTCGCCGGGCACCTTGTCGAAGTGGCCGGCCTTCCAATCGGCCTTGGCCTGCTCGATGCGCTCCTTGCGCGACGACACGAAATTCCACCAGATGTGACGCGGGCCGTCCATCGGCGCGCCGCCGAGCAGCACGACATGGGCATCGGTTACCGCTGTCACCGTCAGTTTGTCGCCAGGCTTGAACACCAGCAGACGCCCCGGTTCGAACCGGTCGCCGGCGACGTCGATCGTGCCATCGACGACGTAGAGCGCGCGCTCCTCGTGATCGCTATCGACCGGCAGCGTCGCGCCGGCCTTGAGCACGGCATCGCCGAACATGGTCTCGTGCAGCACCGGCACCGGCGAGGCCGCGCCATAGAGCGAGCCGACAACGACGCGCACGGTTTTGCCGCCGTCCTCGACGATCGGAAATTCGGACGTCGCGTGGTGGGCAAAGCCCGGCGCGATTTCTTCACTGACGGCAGGCAGCGCCACCCACATTTGCAGCCCATGGATCGGGCTGCCGGTCGTGCGCAAACCGCTGTCGGTGCGTTCGGAATGAACGATGCCGCGGCCCGCCGTCATCCAGTTGACCTCGCCGGGCCGGATCGCGAGCGCGGTGCCGAGGCTGTCGCGGTGCATGATCTCGCCGTCGAACAGATAGGACACCGTCGACAGGCCGATATGCGGGTGCGGGCGGACATCGAGCCCGGTGCCGGCACGGAATTCCGCGGGTCCGAAATGGTCGAAAAAGATGAAGGGCCCGACCATGCGCGAGCGCGCCGAGGGCAGGGCGCGCCGTACTGAAAAGCCGTCGCCGAGATCGACCGTGCGCGGCACCACGACATGGGCGATAGCGTCGCAGCTATAGGCATCGCCCGCTTGCGGGTCCTTGCCGGAAAAAAAGCTCATGAGGCGGCTCCGGATGGCGGCTGGTGATGGATACCGCGGCACCTTAGCCCGCGACCGTGACAGGCCCAAACGGTGTCTGACGACCGCGCTTCCCATATTCGATAGGCTGGATACGGTTCCATTTTTGCCTGCTGTTAACCATGCGGGCGATGAGGCCGCGGTGGCCGATTTTTCCATGAATCCGAAGGCTTAGGCTTAAGCCGCTTTTTACGGCGGCATGGCTCACTGGCCGTTGCACCAGAACGGTGAGACGGAATGAGTTTGTTTGCGCGCGGTTTCACGCGCCAGAATATTGTTGCGATCGCGGTCGGCGTTTTTCTCGCCTGCGTGCCTTTGGTCGTTTTCAACTTCTGGCTCAATAGCGTTACCGATCGGATCGGCCAGGAAGAGATCGACCTGTCAGCACGGAACGCCATCGTGCGGGCCGAGCACCGCCTTGCCCTGGTGTCCGGCGCGCTCGATGCGCTCGCCGCCGGCGGCGTCGCGGCCTGCGGCGATGCGGAACGCAGCGCGATGCAGCGCGCCACCTTCGAGACGGCGCCGATCAAGGAAATCACCGTTCTCGACAAAGCGGGGCGCTCCATCTGCCCGCAGGCCGACAAGGCCGAGGCCGAGGACGCCGTCCGCCGCGTCTATTCAAGTGAATCGTTGGGCGCGCGGTTGGGATATACGCTCGATGTCCTCGTCGCCGGCAACGGCCAGCGCATGATCCGGTTGCGCCGGCCCGCCGCCGGCGGGGGCAACGAGATCGCGGCGCTGGTACCGACGAGCCTGCTGATGCCGCAATTTTCGGTCGATCTGTTCGACGCCCATGCGGCCGCGGCGTTCGGCCCCGCCGGCCGTAACGGCGAGGGCCTTTATGCCCGGATCGAAACGCAAAACCGCACGACGCTCGCCGAGATCGGGCGGCGCCCGGAAGGCGCCCCCGGCGGCCTGTTCATCGGCAGCCGCCAGTCCGGCCAGTTCGGCCTGCGCGCCGAGATGGTGGCGCCGCGGGCGCTCCTGGCCCACGGCCAGTGGGGGCTGCGATGGATCGGCCTCCTGGTCACCGGCGCCGTGGTGGCGATCCTCGCTTTGTTCGGCGCCTTCCTGTCATGCCGCCAGCCGCGCAATCCCGTGGCCGATATCGAGCGCGCCTTGGCGAACGGCGAGTTCGTACCCTACTACCAGCCGATCGTCGACATCGCGACCGGCCAGTTGCGCGGCGCCGAAGTGCTGGTCCGCTGGAAGAAGCCCGACGGCACGCTGGTGCTGCCGGGCGCCTTCATCCCGCTGGCGGAATCGAGCGGCCTGATCCGGGCGATGACCTACGACCTGATGCGCCGCGTCAGCGACGAGGTCGGCCCCGCCATCGGCCAGCGGCTCGGCCTGAAGGTATCGTTCAACTTCGCCGGCAAGCTGTTTGCCGACGACGCCGTGGTGCAGGACGTCTTCGCCATCTTCGCCAAGTCGCCGATCAAGATGTCGCAGGTGGTGCTGGAAGTTACCGAACGCGATCCGATCGAGAACTTCGCCGTTACCCGCCAGATCGTCGCGGCACTGCAGGGCATGGGTGTGCGGATCGCCATCGACGACGTCGGCACCGGGCACAGCGGTCTATCCTACATGCTGAAATTGGGCGTCGACATCATCAAGATCGACAAGATGTTCGTCGACGCGGTCGGCACCGATCGAAACTCGACCACCATCGTCGAAACGCTGGTCGACCTGGCGCATAACATGCGCATGGATGTCATCGCCGAAGGCGTCGAGACCTTCGAGCAGGTGATGCATCTGCGCGAAATCGGCATCCGCGCCGCGCAAGGCTATGTGTTTGCCCCGCCGCTGCCGGGCAGCGCGTTCCTCAAGCTGGTCGAGGCGATGGATGCGCTGGGCGAGGGCACGGCGCCGGAACGCGACACGGCCGCCGCGGCTGCGGCGTAATGGCGGCGCGCGCCGGATCGGCGCGGGAGTAAAGCCGCAGCGAAAGGAGCCGACTTACCGCATCTGCGCCGCTGGGTTGCACTGGGGCGAGGACGCGTGCGCCTAAGCCGACTCCTTTCTTGCGTGTGCGCGAGTGTCCGAAAGCCCATCCGCCGCATCGGGCCGGGCCCGGGGCCGACATTCGGAGTCGCGCACTACGCCGCTGCGAACTGA
>JAHCKF010000352.1 GCA_026125925.1 Pseudolabrys sp. | reverse complement strand
GACCTCAAGGACCCGCAGCGGCAGACGCTGTGGGGCGCGCCGGCGCCGCGCTCGTGGTTCGAGGAAGGCAGCTTCTTCGCCGGCGTCGAGGTGCGCGACGCCGAACTCAAGGCGCAGCCGATCGTGGCGCCGTAATCGTATTGCTCGGGACGGAATGATGACGCGCATCGCAAGCTTCACGGCGGACGGCAAGCCCGGCTACGGCATTATCCGGCACGACGGCGTCGTCCACCTGTCGGCGCGCCACGGCGCGCGCTGGCCGACCTTGCGCGAAGTTGTCGAGGAAGGCGCACTCGAGCGTCTCGCCGAGGAGGGCGGCAAGTTCGCCGCCGATCTGCCGCTCGCCGCCATCCGCTACGAGATCCCGATCCCGGCTCCGGAAAAGATCATCTGCGTCGGCGTCAACTTCCCCGACCGCAATGCCGAGTACAAGGACGGGCAGGCGGCGCAGAGCAATCCGTCGCTGTTCGTGCGCTTTCCGCGCTCGTTTGTCGGTCACGATGTACCGATCATCCGGCCGCGCGAGTCGGTTCAGCTCGATTACGAGGGCGAGATCGCCATCGTCATCGGCAAGGCGGGCCGCCGCATCGCGGAGGCCGACGCGCTCGGTCACATTGCCGCGCTGACCTTATGCAACGAGGGCACGATCCGCGACTGGGTGCGCCACGCCAAGTTCAACGTGACGCAGGGCAAGAACTTTGACCGCACCGGCTCGATCGGCCCGTGGCTCATCCCCTACACCGACGAGAACCAGATCGCCGATATCGCGCTGGAAACGCGGGTCAATGGCGAGGTGCGTCAGCACGACCGCACCAGCCGCATGATCTTCTCGTTCCGCAAGATCATCAATTACGTCTCGACCTTCACGACATTGGTGCCGGGCGACGTCCTCGTCACCGGCACGCCGACCGGCGCCGGCGCGCGGTTCGATCCGCCGGTCTGGCTCAAGCCGGGCGATGTCGTCGAAGTCGAGGCCGACGGCATTGGCCTGTTGCGCAACGCCGTCGCGGACGAGGGATAAGCCATGATCGCAGCGGACCAGATCGAAGCGGCGGTCGAACGGCTGGACACGGCGGAGCGCACGCGCGTGCAGACCGGGCTCATTTCGCTGGCGCATCCCGAAGCGACGATCGAAGACGCCTATGCGATCCAGACCGCCTGGGTGAAGCGCAAGCTCGCGGCCGGGCGGCGCATCATCGGCTGGAAAATCGGGCTCACGTCGCGGGCCATGCAGTCCGCGCTCAATATCGAGACGCCGGATTCCGGGGCGCTGTTCGACGACATGGCCTTCGACGACGGCGCCACCATCGCGCCGGACCGTTTCATCCAGCCGCGCATCGAGGCGGAGATCGCCTTCGTCATGAAGACGGCGCTGCGCGGGCCGGACGTGACCATCGCCGACGTGCTCAAGGCCACCGACTACGTGACGCCGGCGCTGGAAGTTCTCGACACCCGCATTCACCGGGTCGACAAGGCCAGCGGCAAGGCGCGCACCATCGTCGACACCATTTCCGACAACGCCGCCAATGCCGGCATCGTCACCGGTGGCGTCGCGCTGCAGCCCGACGATGTCGATTTGCGCTGGATGGGCGCGATCGTGTCGCGCAACGCCATCGTCGAGGAAACTGGGCTCGGCGCCGGCGTGCTCAATCATCCGGCGCGTGGCATCGTCTGGCTGGCCAATCGCCTCGCCGCCTATGGCGGCGGCATCGACGCCGGCCAGATCGTGCTCGCCGGTTCCTTCATCCGGCCGATCGAAGCGCGTCACGGCGACACCATCGTCGCCGACTATGGTCGTTACGGAACCGTGAGCTGTCACTTCGCCTGACGCCGCACATAAGCGGCGCCGGCACCGATACGGAGTAGGGAGGCAGAAATGCGAGCCGAGGACTTCCGCAGCGACAAGGCCCGGCCTTTCACCGGCGCCGAATATCTCGAGTCATTGCGCGACGGCCGAGAGGTCTACATCAACGGGGAGCGCGTCAAGGACGTCACCTCGCACCCCGCCATGCGCAATTCGGTGCGCTCGCTGGCGCGACTCTATGATGCCTTGCACGATCCCAAGACCAAGGACCGCCTGACTTCGCCGACCGACACCGGATCGGGCGGCTACACCCACAAGTATTTCCGCGTCGCCCATTCGCCAGCCGATCTGGTGGCGCAGCAAGGCGCCATCGCCGACTGGGCGCGCATGACCTACGGCTGGATGGGCCGTACCGCCGATTACAAGGCGGCACTGATGAACACGCTCGGCGCCAATGCCGAGTGGTACGGCCCGTTCAAGGAGAATGCGCGGGCCTGGCACAAGCGCGCGCAGGAAGCCGTGCTGTTCATGAACCACGCCATCGTCAATCCTCCTATCGATCGTCACAAACCGGCCGAAGCGGTGAAAGACGTGTTCGTGCACATCACCAAGGAAACCGATGCCGGCATCTACGTATCCGGCGCCAAGGTGGTGGCGACTTCGTCGGCGCTGACGCACTACAATTTCCTGGCGCAGGGCTCTGCGGTCGTGACCGACGATCCGTCGATGTCGGTGATGTTCATCGTTCCGATGAACGCGCCGAACCTGAAGATGTTCTGCCGCGTGTCCTACGAGCAGACGGCCAACACCGTCGGCCTGCCGTTCGACTACCCGTTGTCGTCGCGGTTCGACGAGAACGATGCCATCCTGGTGCTCGACAATGTGTTCGTGCCCTGGGAGGACGTGCTGGTGCTGCGCGACGCCGGCAAGATCCTGTCGTTCCACCCGGCCTCGGGCTTCATGCACGGCTATTGCTTCCAGGGCTGTACGCGGCTCGCGGTCAAGATGGACTTCATCACCGGGCTGCTCGCCAAGGCCTTGCGCGCCACCGGCGGCGATGCCTTCCGCGGCAATCAAGCGATGCTCGGCGAGGTGATCGCCATCCGCCACCAGTTCTGGGCCTTCTCCAACGCCATGGCCTACAATCCGGTGCCGTGGGCGAGCGGCGCGGTGCTGCCCAATCTCGAGGCGGCTTTGTGCTATCGCACCTTCATGTCGGAAGCCTATCCGAAGGTTATCGACATCGTCCGCCGCGTCATCGCCTCTGGGCTGATCTATCTGCCGTCGTCGGCCAAGGATTTCGCCAATCCGGAGATCGACCGCTACCTGGCGCAATATGTGCGCGGCTCGAACGACATGGGTCACATCGAGCGCATCAAGATCATGAAGCTGCTGTGGGATGCCACCGGCACCGAATTTGCCGGGCGTCACGCGCTCTATGAGCTGAACTATGCCGGCGCGCCGGAAGAAGTGCGCTTGCAGGTGCTCAAGGGCGCCGAGCGCGGCGGCCGGCTCAAGGAGATGGAGGCGTTGGTCGATCGCTGCATGGCCGATTACGACGAAAACGGCTGGACTGGCGACACCTGGCTGCCGCCGCTGGACGCACCCGGTTCGGTTCGCAACGCCGCCGAGTGAGGCAAGGCTCTCGAGGCAATGCCGATGACGCAGAGCGTGACGAGGACGGAGTTTCGCAACACCATGGCGCGCGTCTGCGCGCCGGTCAATGTCGTCACTTCCAAAGGGCTGGCCGGCCGCGGCGGCTTCACGGCAACGGCGATGTGCGCCGTGACCGACGAGCCGCCGACCTTGCTGGTCTGCATGAACAGCCGCTCCAGCCAGAC
>JAHCKF010000351.1 GCA_026125925.1 Pseudolabrys sp. | reverse complement strand
CACCTCGCCCCAGAACGCGCCGTAGCCGACGATGTCGTCGAGGTCCTGGATGACCGCGATACCGGGCTGCGGCTGGGAGGCGACGTAATCGAGATAATCGAGGCGCTTGGCCATATAGCCGGCTTCGCCGAGCGGCACGCGGTCCTGCGCGCGCATGGTCACGGTCTTGGCGAAGCCCACCATCGGCGGCAGTTCGGGGAACGGGCAGTGCAGGTGGCGCACCGTGTAGCCGAAGCCGCGCCGCTCCGGCGCGACGATCTCGATGAGATTGCACACGGTCGGCGTGTCGATCGAGACGAGGAAATCGCGCTGCGCCTGAGACAAGGTGGAGGACATGTGAATTGTCGCCGATACCGCTGGATGAACGCGGCCCGGCCGCGATTGGCGTGACGCTAGCGGGGCGGTGCTGCCTCGGTCAATCGCGATATCACGCCGGCTCCAGTGTCGCCGGTGGCGGGGCCGGCGGCATGCGCCGTGACCACAGGAAAAAGACCAGCGACGCCATGATGACCTGCATGGCCACCAGCAGGCCGACACAAGCCGGCCAGCCGCCGAAGGTCCAGGCGGCGCCGCCGAGCGCCGCGCCGAAGGCGCCGCCGATATAGAAGCTGGTGACGTAGAGCCCGACCGCCGACGAGCGTCCGGCCTTGGCGGTGATCGACACATAGCTGGTCGAGATCGCCTGCGCGATCATGCCGCAACTGGCGCAGATCGTCAGGCCGATGAGGATGATCCAGAGCGACGAGGCCAAGGTCAGCAGCACGCCGCAGACCCACACCCCGATCATCGGCACCATGAAGCGCCGCCGGCCGAAGCGGTTCACTGCCCAGCCGGAGAGCGGCACCAGGGCCGAGCCGGCGAGATAGACGATGAAGATGACGCCGAGCCAACTCGGCGACAGGTTGAAAGGCGGCGCCGCGAGGCGGAAGTTGACGTAGGTGAAGGTGAGGATGAAGCAGAACAGCACGCCGAAGCCGACCGCATAGGTCGCCAGTAGCTGATCGTTGCGCAGGTGTTGCAGCATCTGCCGCCCGGAGGCGGCGAGGCCTTCGGAGCGCACGAAGCGCTTCTCGCGCGGCAGCAGCGCCAGCACGGCGAGCCAGCCGGCCAGTGTCATGGCGGCGATGCACATCATGGCGATGCGCCAGCCGAACAGATCGGCGAGCACGCCGGTGAGCAGGCGCCCGGAAAAGCCGCCAAGGCTTGCGCCGGACATGTAGATGCCGGCGGCTGCGGTCACTTCGTGCGGCTCCCATTCGTCGCCGATATAGGCGATGGTCACGGCGAACACCGGCGGCAGCACCAGGCCCTGCACGAAGCGCCAGAACACCAGCGCGTTGAGGCTGGTGGACAGCGCGCACATCAAGGTCGGGATCGTCAGCAGGAACAGCGCGGTGACGATGACGCGCTTGCGGCCGAGCACGTCGGCGGCGGTACCGGTCAGCGGCGCGGTGAAGGCAACCGCCAAAGTGCTCGCCGTCATGATCATCGAGATGCCGGCGGCGCCGGTGCCGAAATCGTTCGCCAGCAGCGGCATGATCGCCTGCGGCGAATAGAGATTGATGAAGGCGAAATAGCCGGCGATGCCGACGGCCCACTGGCGTGCCGACATTCTCATTTTTCGCGCGGCGGACATCAGCGGGAACCGGACCGGGGCAAGAGCAGAACCAAGAGCGAAGCGTCGCACCAGCTATGCATGGTTTCGCCGACGGGCGCCACGGGGCCGCGCGGTGGAGCCGCTGGCCGTCCGGCGCATGGCTTCATCGTTCGAGCGCCGCGCGCGTTTTGGCGAGCGTCTCCTCCGGCGTGCCCGATGCATCGACCTCGTGCCAGCTCAGGCCGCCGAGATCGAAATCTTCCTGCGCACGGGCGATGGTGGCATCGGCATCGGACGCGTCACTCTTGCGGCCGCCGACGCGGGCGAGTCGCGTATCGAGCGCGGCGGTGAGAAACAGGCCGTGGAACGCCTGCGGCGCCGCCTGTTCGATCTGAGTGCGTTCGTCGGCGCGGGCGAAGACGGCATCGGCAATGGCCGAATGGCCGGCGGCAAGGATGCGCGCCGCCCGCGCGGCCAGCGTTGCGTAGACCTCGGCCGTCACCGCCGCGGTATAGCCTTCGGGCCCCAGCCTGTCGGTGTCGCACTTGCCGAACAACCGCTTGCGGATGACGTCGCTGCGCAGCCAGATCGCGCCCGGCAAGGGCGGCAGATGCGGCACCAGCGCACCGGCGAGAACCGACTTGCCGGTGCCGGACAGGCCGCCGACGGCGACCAGCTTCGGCGGCGGCGGCGCCATGAGTTTTTCGGCGAGCGCGAAATAGCCGCGCGCCTGCTGGTCCAGTACGGCATCGCGGTTAGGTCGCGCCGCCGTCACCTTGGCCCGGATGGCGGCGCGCAAGGACATCAGCAGCGGCAGCAACGCCAGCGCCTCGAGATCGGCGTCATGAGCGGTGTCATCCAGGTATCGGTTGAGCACGATGCCGGCGGCGGCAGCGAGGTCGCGCTCGATCAGGTCCATCAACAGAAAGGCGAGATCATAGAAGCGGTCGATGACGGCGAATTTGTCGTTGAACTCGATGGCGTCGAACAGCATCGGCTCGTTATCGATCAGTACCAGATTGCCGAGATGCAGGTCGCCGTGACAGCGCCGCACGCAGCCCTCGCGCACGCGCGTCTCGATCAGCGGCCGCAGGCGCGCCAGCGCCTTGCGGCTGGCCGCGGTCAGTGCCTTGACGGCGGCGGCGTCGAACAAGTCGGGAAAGCCGGATAGTTCGCCGTCGTTCTGCGCGATGATGTCTTCGAGCGTCGCGGCGAAGCGGACGTCATGCACCACCGGCGCGATGGCGTGCGCCCTGGCGACGGCGCGGCCGAGGCGGTCGGCGAGCGCGGCGTCGATGCGGCCATTGTCGGCGAGATGATCCAGCGTCTTGCTCTCGTCGAAGCGCGTCATCGACACCGCGTATTCGACCGGGGTGCCCTTGCCGTCGAGCGCAAGCGAGCCATCGCTCTCGCGCGTGATGGCGACGACGCCGTTATAGATGTGCGGTGCGTACGGTGTGTTGACCTCGATCTCGGCCTCGCACGCCATTTTGCGTTTCTCGAGAGTTGAGAAGTCGAGGAACGTGAACTTCACGGCGCGCTTGACCTTGAGTACGCGCTCGCCGGACAGGAACACGCTCGCGGCGTGGGTGTCGATGCGCGTGACATTGGGTTCACGCGAGGCGAGGAAGTCGAAGGCGGCGTTTTGGTCGGTGTCGGTCATGGCGCTTTCTTGTAGCCCGATGAGCGAAGCGAAATCCGGGGACGCCGCTCCCGGGTTCCGCTACGCTTCACCCGGGCTACAGTAATGTCGCGACTAAACGAAAACGGCGCCGGTGAGGGCGCCGTTCCTTGATCATCGTCCGATGGACAATTTGCCGCTCACGCCGCGGCCGCCGCCTTCGGCGGGGTGTTCACCGCCGCTGTATAGTCTTCCATCAGCGTCTTGGTGATGCCGCCCGGGTTGAAATTCCACTGGGCGATCTCGGCCACCGCGGTCACTTCCGCGGCCGAACCGGTGATGAAGCATTCCGAGAAGCTCGACAGTTCGTCCGGCATGATGCGGCGTTCGATCACCTCGAAGCCGCGCTTCTTGGCGAGATCGATCACGGTCGAG
>JAHCKF010000350.1 GCA_026125925.1 Pseudolabrys sp. | reverse complement strand
CAGGACGCCAACATCGCAGTCCTCGCGCGCCGACGGATAGAGGATCGAGCCCGACATCACGTCGTGGCCGCGCGGTTCGAACATTAGCGCGCGCCGCACCCAGTCATGGTCGCGGATGAAGATCTCGCGCTTGTCGATCATCGGCACATGCGGCAGCAGCGGCCCGCCGCCGGCGACGACGCGCACCGGATTGCCGCAGGTGTGGGCATCGATGCAGAAGAAGCTATGACGCGCCATGAGGAACTCCGCGGGTCGCAGTCTAGAGGATAGGGGCCCGACCCGTCACCCTATGCGGCCCACCTAAGACGGCATTGAGGGTATGCCGGACGTGTCAGTTCCGGGACGGTTGTTCGCTTTCTTATCCCTCCCCGTCTTCGGGGAGGGTGGCGCCGCGCGTTGGCGCGGCGACGGGTGGGGAGAATCATCAGCGCAACAAACCCCACCCGGCTCGCTACCGCTCGCCACCCACCCCTTACGGGGGAGGGATGAGACTCAGCACCGCCGATATTCCCGCGCCTTCTCGGGCGACATTCGCAGCGTCAGGCAGCCCTGCACGGTCCAGACCCGCACGGTGATCTTGTGCGACGACGGCGCCGGCGGCAGTGGGGCGGGCGCGGGCGGCGTGACTGCGGCGCGGGTCGGCGCCGGCCTCGGTTCGGATCTCGGCGCCGCCTCCGGCGCTGCGGTGACCGGCGGCTTCGCCACGGGACGCGTCGCCGGCCTGGTCACGGATGGCGCCTCGGGATCGGTCTGTCTGGCCATGGGCGCCGCGGCGGCCGGGGTCTTGTCGTTCTCGAGGCGCGCGATCAGCTCGACCGTCGGCCAGGAATCGGCGGGCAGGCCATAACGCTCCTGCATGGTGCGCACCGCCTTGCGCGTGCCCGCGCCAAGCCGGCCATCGACTTCGCCGACATCGAAGCCGTGCTTTTGCAACTGGCGCTGCAATTCCATCATCTGTTCGGTGGTGATCGGCTTGATGTCCTTGCTGCCGGCTTCATCCACCGGCGGCGCGCCGCCGAGTCTTGTGGCGAAATAGGCGACGGTGGTGGCGTAGACGAAGGACGAATTCCAGTCGGTGAAGACGTGGAAGTTCTGATAGGCGAGGAAAGCCGGACCCTTGCGGCCCATTGGCAGGATCAACGAGGCCGGCATCTTGTCATTCGGCAGGGAGCCATGCGCGGCGCGGACGCCCCACGCGATCCATTGCGAGCGCGGATGCTGCGTGTCGAGATCGCCTTCCTGCCACGGCATCTCGGCCGGCACCTTCACTTCCTGCAACCACGGCTCGCCACGGCGCCAGCCGATGGAATGCAGATAGTTGGCGGCGGAAGCCAGCGTGTCCGGAATGCTGTTGACCAGATCGCGATGACCGTCGCCGTCGAAATCGACGCCGTATTTGATGTAGTTCGACGGGGTGAACTGCATGCCGCCGAATTCGCCGGCCCAGTTGCCGGTCATCTGATCGACAGTCTTGTCGCCGCGCTGAATGATCTTGAGCGCGTCGATCAGTTCTTCGCGGAATTTCTCGCCCCGCCGACAGTCATAAGCCAAAGTCGTCAGCGCCGGGAGAATCTTGAACTTGCCGAACAGCGCGCCGTAATCGCTCTCGAGGCCCCACACCGCGGTGATGACTTCGGCCGGCACGCCGTAGGTCTTCTCGATGCGATTGAACAGGGCGCGATGCTCCTGGATCTTCGCCATGCCGTTCGGGATGCGCTTGCCCCCTAACAGGCGGTTCGAGAACTGGATGAAAGTGAGTTGGAACACGCCCTGGCCGGAGTCGCGCTTGATCACCGACTCCTCGAAATACATGTCGGGAGAGGCGGCAGCGAGCGTCTTCTGCGAGATGCCTTGCGCCAGCGCGTCCTGCTTGAACTGAGCCAGCCAGCGATTGAAGTCGCCGGTGTTGACGCAACGCGGCGCGGCCAGGGCTTGCCCGGTCGCGGCAAAGGCCGCCAGGGCGAGGCTGGCCGTCACAATCAGCTTGGCAAGTCGCATGCGTCCCATCCGCCGGTGTTTTTGAGGCCGTCAGGCCCCCGAATCTTCCGATATGGCGCGCCGCGTCAAGGCCGGCTGACCAGCGGCGTTAAGGCCGACCTTTGCGGTCAAATCAGGGGAAATAATGGTCTTTTGACCGAATTGCGCCGGCTGGCGGACGATTAATAGCCGTCACAGGCCGTGTCAGCGCGCTTCGGCCCGGGCGTTGAGCGCCTCGCGCGGGATCGCCGAGGTCACGTCCGCCGGCTGTGACATCGGCGCCGACACCCTGGTGGCGCCGAGCTGGCTGCGCATGGCCTTGGACAGGCCGGCATAGTTCTGGACGGGCGTGAAGTTGGCGGAGACATTCGTACGGTCGCCGCCCTTGCCGGTGAAGGCCATCAGGCCGTTTTCCGTGGCGACGATATCGCCTGGCCGCAAGGTCGGATCGGTCGTCGCATCTATATGCGCCAGGCCGAATGGCGTCCGGCCGTTGCAGGTGCAGCCCTTGCCGGCCAATTTCTTGCGGTAAGCATAAGCATTCGGCAGATCGGCATAACGGCTGCCGTCGGCGGTTGTCGCATAGTCGATGTCGCTGCCGACATAGAGCTTGGTTTGCGACGTCGGGCAGAACGAATGGCAGGCTTCAGCCGCGCTCATGCCGGCATGCGCCGTCACCGGAAAATAGTGTCCGTCGCAGCTGCGCACGCAGAACGCCTTGGCGGGGCCGTTGTTGGCGGTGCGCACATGGCTGTCATCGCCACCGCCGCGGTCGAGCAGGCCGAGGAAAGAATCGGACGAGGGCGGCGGCGCCGGGCGTTCGATGGCGCGGCCGATACTGCCGAACAGCCGGTCGAAAAAGCCGGCGGACGCGGGCGCAGGCAGCGTCACCAGGGCGACAGCACCGAGACCGGCTCCGAGAGCCAGGGCCTGAATCAGCCGCTTGTTGTCGGCACGCGCCATGTGTACGCCCGTAGTCGCCTCAATTCGCGCCGATCTGACGCGATTTTCCGACGCAACAACGCATTACGGAGGCGAAGGTTGCGGGCCCCGAGCCGGCGCCTGGCCGACAGGTAACCGCAGCGCGGTAAATTCCTGGTTATCACCCTGCGTATCGCAGGGTGGCGGGTCGGGTGGCGGCAGTTTAAGGATCGGGCGTTCCCGCCCGGAGAAGCTCCATGCGCATCACTGCCATCCACGACATCGTCGTTCCGATCTCGTCCGCCATCGCCAACGCTTACATCGACTTCTCCACCATGACGGCGAGCGTGGTTGCGATCCACACCGATGTGGTCAGGGACGGAAAACCGGTCGTGGGTTTTGGTTTCAATTCCAATGGTCGTTATGCGCCGCAAGGGCTGCTGCGCGAACGCTTCATTCCGCGGCTGCGTGACGCCAATGCGGAGACGATTCAGGACGAACGGGGCCTGATCGATCCGGCAAAGGCCTGGGCGGCGATGATGAAGAACGAGAAGCCGGGCGGCCACGGCGAGCGTTCGGTCGCCGTCGGCGTGCTCGACATGGCGCTGTGGGACGCGGTGGCCAAGGCCGAAGGCGTGCCGCTGTGGAAGCTGCTGGCCGATCGCTACAACGGCGGCAAGGCCGACGACACCGCCTGGGTCTATGCTGCCGGCGGCTATTACTATCCGGACAAGGACATTTCGGCGCTGCAGGACGAGATGAAACGC
>JAHCKF010000035.1 GCA_026125925.1 Pseudolabrys sp. | reverse complement strand
GGTGAAGTTGCGCAAGGACGTCGTCATCAACCGCACCAGGCGGTCGAACACGATTTCCAGCATCGGCAAGCGTTCGTAGGACACCATCGCCGAGTCGATGATGGCGCGAATGCCGGAGCGGTCGGTCAGCGACACGTCGGCAAGGCTGAAGCCGAGCAGGCTGTCGATCTCGTCTTGGTTCAGAACGCGCTCGGCACCGCCCTTCGACGCCTGGTTGAAGACGCTGGCGTCGCCGGCGAGCCCGCCCCACTGCGCGGCGAGGTTCTGCTCGCTGGCGGAGGCTTCGGTCGCGTCACCGCCGGCGGCGTCCGCCAGCGCGCCTCCAGCCTTGGCGCCGCCTTCGGATTCCAGCGCGAGGCCCCACTCGGCCGCGAGCGTTTCCTGATTAACCTGGTCTTTCTGAGACATGGCTCAGGCCGTCACTGCACGACGATTTCTTTGAACAGCACCGCGGTGACCTTGTCGGGCGCGAGCGCGACATTGACACGCCGGGTCAGCTCTTCCTTCAGGCGATAGAGACCCGCCGAGCCGTCGAGGTCGGTCGGGCGCAGTTCGCGCAGATAGGTCTGAAAGGCGTCCATCAGGCGCGGCGTCAGCGGCGTGATCTTCTCGACCACCGCCTTGTCCGGCACCTCGAGCACGATCTTCACTTTCAGATATTGCGTGCGGTCGCTGTTGGCGTTGGAGAGATTGACCAGCACGTCGGGCATGTCGACGAAGACGGCCGGCTTCTTCTTCTCGGCTTCCGCCTGCTGCGCGGCCTTCTTGTGCCCGGCGAAGAATTTATAGGCGCCGAAACCGCCGCCGCCGACCACCAGCACGCCGGCGGCCGCCATGATGATGAGCTTCTTGGAGAACCTGCTTGCCGGCTTCGCGGCCTCCGCCTCGCCTGCCTCGGCGTCCTTGGTTGCAGCGGCGTCCGCCTTCTTCGGTTTCGAAGCCATGTCTTTCCAGTCCCAGTCAGCGCGACCGCTCCGCTCGCGGCGCTGAAAATTGCGCCGGATGCGTGCCCGCGTCCCCGGAACCAAAGGTAGGTCCGTATGGTTAACGGAACCTTGCCAAGCCGGTTTGACCGGGAAAGTTTTGCCGGGTGAGCCGGTCCAACGGCGCATTTTGCCGGTGGCCGGCCGGTCCGGCTTTTATCTAACTAACTGATATTTATCGATTTTCAGGTCTGGCACGCTCCCTGCACTCTTTTCGGCGAGCCGCGGCTTGGGAGAGCTGCGGCCCAAGCTGCGGCCGCGATCGGCGCCTCGGGAGGGCAAGGATCGCAAGCCGGATTGGGGAGCAGGATGGAGAACGCCTATCTCGTTGGACTGTCGCGTCAGGTCGCGCTTTCGCGCGAACTCGACGTCGTCGCCAACAACATCGCGAACATCAACACGTCTGGCTACAAGGCCAACGGGGCGATTTTCGAGGAATTCATCAGCCGCACCGCGCGCAGCGACGGCGCCTCGCGCAACGACAGCCGCGTCAGTTTCGTGCGCGACCGCGCCACCTGGACCGACCTGAGCCAGGGGCCGATGGAGCGCACCGGCAATCCGCTCGACGTCGCGCTCGACGGCCGCGGCTTCCTCACGGTGCAGACGCCGCGCGGCGACCGCTATACCCGCAACGGCGGCCTCCTCATCAACGCGCAGGGCCAGCTCGTCACCACCGAGGGCTTCCAGGTGCTCGGCGACGGCGGTCCGATCGTGTTCCAGCCCAACGACAAGGACATCTCGATCAGCCGCGACGGCGTGATCTCGGTCCGCGAGGGCAACGAGGCGCGCACCGAGTCCCAGCGCGGCAAGCTGCGGATCGTCGACTTCGCCAATGCCGGCCGCCTGCAGAAGGACGGCAACGGAACCTTCATGGCGCCGCAGGGCGTCGATCCGATCACGCCGGACGTCGACAAGCGCCCCGCCGTGCTGCAGGGCATGATCGAAAAATCCAACGTGCGCGGCGTCATCGAGATGACGCGCATGATCGAAGTCACCCGCACCTACACGCAGGTCGCGACCATCCTTCAGCAGCAGGCCGACATGCGCCGCTCGGCGATCGAGAAGCTCGCCGAAGTGCCGGCGTAACGAGTGACCGGGAGACAGGTTCATGCGAGCGTTACACACCGCTGCGACCGGAATGATGGCCCAGGAACTCAACGTTCAGGTCATCTCCAACAACATCGCGAACATGCGCACGACCGGCTACAAGCGGCAGCGCGCCGAGTTCCAGGATCTGCTCTACGAGCACGTCAGCCGCGTCGGCACGCAGACCTCCGAGCAGGGCAACCAGTTGCCCGCCGGCATCGAGCTCGGCTCCGGCGTCAAGACGGTCGGCACGCCGCGCATGATGACGCAGGGCACGCTGGTGCAGACCGGCAAGGACTACGACGTCGCGATCCGCGGTGAAGGCTTCTTCAAGGTGCTGATGCCGGACGGCCGCACCGCCTATACGCGCGACGGCTCGTTCGAGCTCGACTCGCAAGGGCGCCTCGTCACCGCGCAGGGCAACGTGATCCAGCCCGGCATCACCGTGCCGCAGGGCTCGACCGGCGTGACGATCAACGCGCAGGGCCAGGTATCGGCGACGCCGGTCGGCACCACGACGCCGACCATCCTCGGCCAGCTTCAGCTTTCGCAGTTCATCAACAAGGCCGGCCTGCAGGGCATCGGCGACAACCTCTATCTGGAAACGCCGGCCTCCGGCGCGCCGATCGACGGCACGCCCAACACCGACGGCTTCGGCAATCTCCAGCAGGGCAATCTCGAGCAGGCGAATGTCGAGGCGGTCAGCGAGATCTCCGACCTGATCGCCGCGCAGCGCGCCTATGAAATGAACGCCAAGGTGATCGGCGCCGCCGATCAGATGCTGCAGGCCACTTCCAACCTGATGCGCTGAGGACGAACCATGATCCGCACCCTCGCCCGCGTGTTCGTGTTGCTCGCCGCCGCCGTCGTCGCGGCGCCCGCCGCCGCGCAGACGCTCGCCGCGCTGTCGGCGGACACGCAGCAGACGCGCCCGGCGCTGCGCGCCGCGGCGATCGTCACCGACGACGTGGTGCGCATCGGCGATCTGGTGGACAATGCCGGCATCGTCGCCGACGTGCCGATCTTCCGCGCGCCCGATCCCGGCACCACCGGCCGCGTCGCCGCCGCGCGCGTCATCGAGGCGGTCGCAGCGCATGCGCTGGTCGGCCTCAGCGCCGGCGGCATCCGCGAGGTGAGCGTCACGCGGCCCGGCCGGCAGGTCGCCGTCAACGACATCGAGGCCGGCGTCGCCGCCGCGCTCGCCACCCGCTACGGCCTCGGCAGCGCCAACGACATCGAGGTTCGTTTCGACACGCCGCCCGCGCCGGTCAATATCGACGCCGCCGCCTCCGGTGCCGTCAGCGTCGAGCAGCTCACTTATCTCGCGCGCTCCGGCCGCTTCGATGCCATCGTCGAGGTCACCGGCAGCGACAACCGCCGCATGCGGCTGACCGGCACCGCGCTTGCGACCGTCGAGGTCGTCACGCTCAGCCGCACGCTGTCGCGCGGCACCGTGGTGCGCGCTTCCGACATCGCGGTCGAACGCCGCCCGCGCGTGCAGCTTGCCGCCGACATGATCACCGATCCCGCCCAGGCGGTCGGCCGCGCGGCGCGCAACACCGTCAGCGCCGGCCGTCCGCTGCGCGGCGCCGATCTCGCCAAGCCGCATCTCGTCGAGCGCAACGCTTTCGTCACGCTGGTCTACGAGGCGCCCGGCGTCACGCTGACGATGCGCGGCAAGGCCAACGAGCCGGGCAGCGAAGGCGATGTCGTCGAGGTGCTCAATGTCCAGTCGAAGCGTCTCGTCCACGGCGTCGTCGTCGGACCGGGCCGCGTCATGATCTCCGCCATCAATACTCCGGCGGTCGTCGCCAGCAATGCCGGACAGTCGTCCAAATCCACCGGCGCGGCCGTCCGCGCCCAGTGAAAGCCAACAGCGCGGTTACCCGCGCGCAGTGAAAGCCAACAGCGCGGCTAGCCGCGCGCAGTGAAAGCAAGGTCCATGCTCGTAAGCAAAGTCGCGTGTCGCGCTGTCACGCTGTCGGTCGCGGCGGTCCTGTTGAGCAACTGCTCGGCGCTCGACCGGCTGAAGGACATCGGCGAGGTGCCGAAGCTGTCCGCGGTCGACAACCCCGTCGCGCGGCCCGGCTACAAGCCGGTGCAACTGCCGATGCCGGCGGCGCAGCCCGCCTCCTACAATCCGAACTCGCTGTGGCGGAACGGCTCGCGCGCCTTCTTCAAGGATCAACGCGCGCACCAGGTCGGCGACATCCTGACGGTGAAGGTCAACATCACCGACAAGGCGATCATCGCCAACGAGACCCAGCGCAGCCGGACCAACAAGGAAGACAGCGGCGTCGACAACTTCTTCGGCAAGAGCAAACTGCCGATCACCAATTCGGCGCTGCCGACGCGGCTGTTCACGGCGGACTCGACCGCCTCGAGCGACGGCAAGGGCTCGGTCAATCGCCAGGAGGCCCTGCTCACCAACGTCGCCGCCGTCGTCACCCAGGTGCTGCCGAACGGCAATCTGGTCGTCGAGGGCAAGCAGGAGATCCGCGTCAACTTCGAGGTGCGCGAACTGATCGTCGCCGGCGTGGTGCGGCCGGAAGACATCGAGAGCGACAACACCATCGAGTCGACCAAGATCGCACAGGCCCGCATCGCTTACGGCGGCCGCGGCCAGATCACCGACGTCCAGCAGCCGCGCTACGGCCAGCAGGTGATGGACATTCTGTTGCCCTTCTGACGGAACCGACCGAACGCAATTCCAGACAGCAGCATGCGCAAGACTTTCCCCGCGTAGCTCAACGGGCTCCCACGCCGTCCAGCGTAGCGCGCACGCGACGACGGCGACACGACGCGGCCTCCGGTGTGCTCCCCCACACGGAGGCCGCGCTTCGTTTTTGCCAAAGCGTTTTCAAGCGAAGTGGGAACCGGTTCGCGTGAAGAAAACGCGTCAAAACAAAAACGAGAACCTCCAAAACGCAAACGGCCTCCGGCGGGACACCGGAGGCCGTTTCGATGTGTCGATGTCGATCCGCGATCAGTCGTCGCGATAGACCCGCTCGCGCCGCTCGTGGCGCTCCTGGGCCTCGACCGACAGCGTCGCGATCGGCCGTGCCTCGAGGCGCTTCAGCGAGATCGGCTCGCCGGTCTCCTCGCAATAGCCGTAGCTGCCGTCCTCGATCCGGGCCAGCGCCTCGTCGATCTTGGCGATCAGCTTGCGCTGGCGGTCGCGGGCGCGCAGTTCGATCGCCCGGTCGGTCTCCGAAGAGGCCCGGTCGGCGAGATCGGGGTGATTCTGATTTTCCTCTTGCAGGTGGGCCAGGGTTTCCTTGGCCTCCTTGAGGATCTCTTCCTTCCAGGCGAGCAGCTTGACGCGGAAATACTCCCGCTGCCGCTCGTTCATGAAGGGTTCTTTGTCCGTCGGCCGGTAAGGCTTGGTCTTTTCGACCTTTGTTGGACTTGCCTTCCCCGGCTTGGTCTTTGCCAGCATTTACCTACCACTCCCGTCTGGAATACGCAGAACGCGAATAGCCCTCCCACAGGCCGCAGGCTTATATACGTGCGACGGCCCGCCGACAATAGGTGGCTGGCCCGCCCGAGCGGCAAATTGTGACGGTTTTGTAATCAGTTACCGGATACCGAGGCTCCGGGGGCCTGCGCGATCCTAGCGCACCCCGGCCTTGGCGAGCTCGACCGCGACCCGCAGGTCGATCTCGGCCAGCACCCCGTCGAGCCCGGCATCGCCCGATTCGGCCCGCAGCCCCTCGGAGGCCGCCTTCAGCCGGCCGATCACCGAGGCATCGAGGCTGCCGTCGAGCACCCCGACCTTCAGCGCGTCGAGCACATCGAGCGCATGGCGGCCGCGGCCGACCGCCCGCTTCTTGCGCTCGGTCGGGTCTTCGACGCCTTGCAGCGCGATCAGCGCATCGAGGCTCGTCACCGCGCGCAGCCCGCTCGCCGCCGCGGCGCCGCGCGGCGTGTCCTGCTCGGTGACCGAGAACGTTCCCGATGACGCCCGGCGTGGCGCAGCCGTCGACGAGGCACGCGCCGTCGCGTTCGTTCCGTTGATGCGCATCGCTCAAGCTCCCCACCGGGTTCGGTCGCCCCCGGCTCCCGATCGCAGCCTGCGCCGGTATGGTTAATGGCGGGTAAAAACGGCGCGCGCGACCCGGCAATAATTGCCGCAGGAGCGCCAAAGCTGCCGGGCCGCGCACCCGCGCCGCCGCGCGACCGATCCGAAAACCTTCACCGCCGCAACGACTTCGCGGGTCGGCCGCGACTGGCACGACATTCGCAAGACAGGTGGTGCAGTCCGCTAGTCATTGGGGAGAATGATGACGAGGACATTGAAGGCCGCGTGTCTCGCGGCGGTCATGATCCTGCTTGCCGCGACGCCGTCGGGAGCGACGTCGCGCATCAAGGATTTGGCCAATGTCGAAGGCGTCCGCCAGAACCAGTTGATCGGCTACGGCCTCGTGGTCGGCCTCAACGGCACCGGCGACACGCTCAACAATATTCCTTTCACCAAGCAGTCGCTGCAGGCGATGCTGGAACGGCTCGGCGTCAATGTCCGCGGCCAGACCATGCGCACCGGCAACGTCGCCGCCGTCATGGTGACGGCCAACCTGCCGGCCTTCGCCACCCAGGGCACCCGCATCGACATCACGGTGTCCGCGCTCGGCGACGCCAAGAGCCTGCAGGGCGGCACGCTGCTCGTCACCCCGCTCTTGGGCGCCGACGGCAACGTCTATGCGGTCGGCCAGGGCTCGGTCGCGATCGGCGGCTTCCAGGCCGAAGGCGACGCCGCCAAGGTCACGCGCGGCGTGCCGACGGTCGGGCGCATCTCCAACGGCGCGCTGATCGAGCGCGAGATCGAGTTCGCGCTCAACCGCCTCAACCAGCTCCGCATGGCGCTGCGCAACCCGGACTTCACCACCGCCAAGCGCATCGCCGCCGCGGTCAACGACTTCATCGGCGCGCCGACCGCCGAGCCGCTCGATCCCTCGACCGTGCAGATCACCATCCCGCAGCAGTATCACGGCAACGTGGTGTCGCTGCTGACCGAGATCGAGCAGCTTCAGGTCGAGCCCGACCAGTCCGCCAAGATCGTGATCGACGAACGCTCCGGCGTCATCGTGCTCGGCCGCGACGTGCGCGTGTCGATGGTCGCGGTGGCGCAGGGCAATCTCACCGTCGCCATCTCCGAGTCGCCGCAGGTCAGCCAGCCGCTGCCGTTCTCGCGCGGCGGTCAAACCACCACCGTGCCGCGCACCAGCGTCAAGGTGCAGGAGGACGGCAAGAAGCTCGCCGTCGTCAGGGACGGGGTGTCGCTGCAGCAGCTGGTCGACGGCCTCAACGCGCTCGGCATCGGCCCGCGCGACATGATCGCCATCCTGCAAGCGATCAAGTCGGCCGGCGCGATCCAGGCCGACATCGAGGTGATGTGATGAGCGCCAGCTTCAGCGCCACACTACCGGCCCCGGGCGTTGCCGCCATCGATGCGCTCAAGACGCAAGGCGCCGCGTTCACCAACGGCACCGCGATGCGCCGGCACATGACGGCGGATCAGTTGACGGCCAAGGCGAAAGCGTCGTCGGAAGACTTCGAAGCCGTGTTCCTCAACAACATGTTCCAGCAGATGTTCACCGCCACCGAGGGCGAAGGGCCGATGGGCGGCTCCGGCGCCACCGGCGTCTGGCGCTCTTTCCTCACCGACGAATACGCCAAGAACTTCGCCAAGGCCGGCGGCATCGGCATCGCCGGCGCCGTTTACGACACCTTGCTCGCGCAACAGGAGATCCGCTCGTGACCCAGCCGGCCCCGATCGCCACGACGTCCGCACCCATCAGCACGATCGAGGAAGCGGCGTCGGCCATTGACCGACTCCACAGCATCATGGACCGGCTCGAGACGACAGTGGCCGAGGAGACGACGCGGGTGCGCGTCGGCCGCTTGCGCGACGCGCTCGCCCTCGATGCGCAGAAGCTCGAGCTGTCGCGCGCCTATACGGCCGAAAGCGAGCGGGTGCGCGCCGCCAAAGCGATCTGCGCGGCGTCGCTGCCCGAGGCGCTGGCGCGGCTGCAGGCGCGCCACGAGACCTTCCGTAACCTTTTGCAAACCAATCTGACCGTGCTGGCCACCGCGCATGCCGTATCCGAAGGCATCGTGCGTGGCGTGTCCGGCGAACTGGCGCGTAAGCAGGCGCCCTCGACCTACGGCGCCAATGGCCGCACCACCGCGCCCTCACCCCGGACTTCGCAACCTTTGGCGGTCAGCCGGTCGCTATAATTTCAAACGGCGGCCGAAAGCGCGCAATAGCTCACGGCAAGACCGCACAGGCACAGCAATTCTTAACGAAAGTTAGTGCCTGGTGAATAAACAGAGCAGCTTATTTGAAGCTGTTTTTTCGGCAGTATCAGGCGGTTAACCCTCGAATTTTACCTTCCGTTACATTCCCTATGCGACCTTTCGCTATGACGCGCGGGCCCGTCGAAGGCAGTCCCGTGCTCATTCGCCAGAACGGCAAACCAGAAAGGTTGAAGACAAATGGCTAACGGTATCACTCTCTCCGCCGGCGTGCGGGCGAACCTGCTCTCGCTGCAGAACACCGCGCAGTTGATGCAGACCACCCAGAACCGCCTTGCCACCGGCAAGAAGGTCAACTCCGCCCTCGATAACCCGCTCAACTTCTTCACGTCGCAGTCGCTGCAGAGCCGCGCCGGCGATCTGAACTCGTTGCTCGACTCGATGTCGAACGGCATTCAGACGATCCAGGCCGCCAACAACGGTCTGACCTCGATCACGTCGACCGTGCAGTCGATGCAGTCGACCCTGAACCAGGCGCTGCAGGACAAGTCGTTCCAGACCGCGTCCTACAACCTCAGCAGCTCGGCGACCGGCAGCATCTCGTTCAACGCCGGTTCGGTCGGCACCACGCCTGTCAGCGTCGCGCTCGCGACGAACACCGGCGGCACCCCGGCCGCCGCAACCGCCGCCGCCGTTACCGGTACGACTGACTTCGGCGCCACCAGCGCTGCGGTGACCGGTTCCAACAATGCCGCGGACGAAATCGACGCTTCGGGCGGCGCGATCAGCTTCGACGTCGCGGTCGACGGCGGCGCCGCGGTGACCGTCACGCTGGCCACCAACGGTGGCGCCAACAGCGATGGTATCTACACCGCTGCTGACATCACCACCGCGATCAACGCCGCCCTCACGGCCGACTCGCAGACGGTGACCGCCACCGCGTCCTTCAACGCCACGCACGGCCTCGTGCTGACGTCGGATTCGGCCGGTGCCACCAGCAGCGTCACCGTCTCCGACGGCGCCGGCGATGCCAGCGCCATCGGCTTCACCGACGGTGCTCCGGCATCCACCGCCACCGGCGTTGCTGCCGGCATTGACGCCTCGGGCGGCGCCATCAGCTTCGACATCGCGGTCGATGGCGGCGATGCGGTCACCGTGACCCTGGCCACCAACGGCGGCACTGGCAACAACGGCTTCTACAGCGCCTCCGACATCACCACCGCGATCAACGCCGCTCTTACGGCCGACGGCCAGTCGGCGACGGTTGCCGCCACGATCAACGGCACCACCGGCGGTCTGGTCCTGACCTCGGGCACGACGGGCGTTACCTCGTCGGTCACCGTCACCGACGGCGCGTCCGGCGATGCCACCGACATCGGCTTCACCAGCGGTGCGGCGGCGTCAACCTCGCGTGGCGCTCCCGCCGGTTTCACGGGCGGCACCAACGTGCTGAAGACCGTCGATGCACTGGTTACCGAAATCAACGCCAATGCCTCGCTGACCGGCAAGATCGTGGCGTCGAACGATAACGGCAAGCTGCGCATCCAGAACATCTCGACGTCGGCCCTCACGGTCACCGGCGCGAGCGCGACGTCGGTCGATGGTTCGAGCTCCCAGACGACCATCAACGGCAACGACGTCCGTAAGGGCCTCGTGCAGCAGTTCAATACGCTGCGCGACCAGCTCGACAAGTTCGCCGATGACGCGTCGTACAACGGTGTGAACCTGCTGCACGGCGACAACCTGAAGCTGACGCTGAACGAGACCGGCACCTCGGCCCTGAACATCCAGGCCAAGGACGCCAACGGCAACGTGCTGGCGGTCAACAGCACCAGCCTCGGCATCGCTTCCTCGACCAATGCCGAGTTCGACTCGGACGCGACGCTGAACACCAAGCTCGACTCGCTCACCAAGGCGCTGTCGACCTTGCGCTCGCAGGCGTCGTCCTTCGGTTCGAACCTGTCGGTCGTGCAGAACCGTCAGAACTTCACCAAGTCGATGATCAACACCCTGCAGACGGGTGGCGACAACCTCATCCTCGCCGACACCAACGAGGAAGGCGCCAACCTGCTGGCCCTGCAGACCCGTCAGTCGCTGTCGACCACGGCGCTGTCGCTGTCCGCGCAGGCCGACCAGGCGGTGCTGTCGCTCTTCGGCTAAACGCTTCGATCCACGAGCAGTTGGAACGGCGGGGCTTCGGCCCCGCCGTTTTCTTTTTGACCACCGGTGGCGGGACGTAGCTGCTATAATGCCGCCACAACGGATGTAGATTCGGAACTCACATGGCCCTGAAAGTCGAGCTCAAACCCGGCGAACGCATTCTGATCGGCGAGTGCGTCATCACCAATTCCGACCGGCGCGCCACGTTTCTCATCGACGGCAAAATGCCGATTCTGCGGGAAAAGGACATCATCACTGCGGACCAGGCCGATACGCCGGCCAAGCGGATCTACCTGTCCATCCTATTGATGTACACGTCCAAGGATCCGTCGGAGCAGCACGCTACCTACTTTGCGCTGGTCCGCGACATCGTGCAGGCCGCCCCGAGCACCTGGCCGCAGATTGAAATCATCAATAATCATATCTTAACGGGCGATCTCTACAAAGCTATGAAGCAGGCAAAACTGCTAATTCAGTACGAGCAGGAGCTGATGAATGACGCAAGCGGCGCAGGCGTACGCCAAGACGGCGCAAAAAATCGCAACGCCCCGTGAGATGGAAGCCGACAAGCTTTTGTATGCAGCGCAGCAACTGGCCGTGGTTCGCGACGACTGGGATGCAAAGCAGCCCGAACTCGCGCCCGCGCTGCTCAACAACCGCAAACTCTGGTCGGTGCTGATGACCTCCGTGACCCGTCCGGAAAATCCGCTGCCAGCCGCGATGCGCCAGAACGTCGCCAATATCGGCATTTTCGTCATGAAGCAGACGATGGCGGTAATGGACGATCCGAAGCCGGAAAAGCTCGGCTCGCTGATCAACATCAACCGCGAGCTCGCCGCCGGACTGCTCGGCCGCGCCTGAGCTTCCGCGATCCCGAAAAAAAGCCGCGGCGCAAGCCGCGGCTTTTTCCATTTCGCGCGTCGTCACAAACGGCAATCACCGCACCGAACGCCGCCGCACTTACTGGAGATAGTTGACCAGACTCGTCTGATACATACTTGCGGTCACCTGCATGCTGGCCTGCAGCCGCGTTTGCAGTGTCAAGATCTGCGCGCCGACTTCCTCGTTCGAAACGCCTTCGATCTGACTCTGGTATTCCTGCAGCGTACTGGTCTGCTGCTGGTGCCGGGTCTTGGCGGCGCTGATCGAAACCTGCGCGGCCGCCAGATCGATCTGGATGTCCTGCAGCGTCTGCGTGCCGGGCGGGCCGCTCAACTGTCCGCTGACACGGGTATTGAGCTCCTGGCTCAGGGCGATGCCATTCGGATCGGTCGAATAGATCGTGACCGCCGCCAGCGTCGCGGCGCTCTGCACGATCGAACGCAGCCCTTGTTCGCTGGCACGCATGCCGTAATTCGCCGTCATCGACGTATCGATCTGCGCGCTCGCGGTCGCACGCGCCGAGCCGGGATCGGAATCGCCCGTATACCAGACCACCGTGTTGGCCGACGTGCCGCTGACGAGACCGGTCGCGGTGTCGAAAGGCGGGCCGTCGACGCGTGGCGGCGGATTGTTGGCGTCGGCATTGAAGAACTCATTCGACGCCTGCACCGCCGAGGCCGCAGTGAGCGACGTCTTGGCGGTCGTATCGAGAGCCGACGTCAGCGCGGCTTTCAGGTTGTTCGTCGTGTCGTCCGTCGTGGCGCCGATGGTGAACTGACCGGGCCCGGGAGGCGATGTGGTCGTCGCGGTCAGCGTGATGCTGGTGTTGGTGCCGTCAGGCAGATTGAGCCGCAGCGTCAGGCTGTCGCCTGTGTTCGGATTGCCCGCGGTCATATCCACGTCGATCGCCGCAGGAGAACCGGTCGGGCCCGTGACGGTCACGTTGCTCAGCGACGACGACACCGATGCCAGCTTGAAGCCGAAGGGCGATACCGCGTCCTCGGCCACGTTGAGCGACGAGGGCGTCGGCGTGGTGAGGGCGAGACGGCCGAGCCCGTCCGCGCCGAGATCGGCTTGCTTGCGCTCGTCCATCGTCTGGATGAGACCGGCGCGGGCGCCGTCGCCGTTCATGATGACGTCGGAACTCTCCACCGGCGGCCGATCGGTGACCTTACCGCCGAACAGGTATCGATTGCCGGCCTGGGTATTAAGCAGACCGAGCATGCCATCGAGCGAATACTTGGCCGTCGACTGCGTCTGGCTGGCGGCGTTGATGCCGCTGACATTGGTGCTTTGCGCGATAGCCGCCTTCATATTGGCGACGATGTCCGACATGCCGCTCAGCGCGGTGTTGGCCACGTTGATGCGCGTGTTGACGTTGGCCGCCGTATTCTCGAACCCGTCGATCGCCGCCAACTGCGACCGCAGGCTTACGGCGACGCCGCGCTGACTGCCGAGGCCTGCGAAGGTGTCGGACTTCTGCCCGGTGCTGATCTGCCGCGTCAGATCGTCGAGTTGGCTGCGCAGGCTCAGCAGCGACTGGATCATCGTCGCCGAGGTGCCGCTGATGGACGAAACCGTCATAACGACCTCACAACTTCATCAGGGTGTCGAGCATGTCCTTGACGACCGACAGGACACGGGCATTCGCGGCATAACTGTTCTGAAGCGTCAGGAGATTGGCCATTTCCTGGTCGATGTTGACGCCCGAGGCATCGTTGAAGCGCTGCTGCAACGCCGATTGCACGACGTCCTGGCCTTGCTTGAGATTGGACGCGGCCTCGGCATTCTGGCCTTGCACGCTGATGACCTGGCGCAAAAAGGTCGAAAGCGAACCCGAAAATGGCGAGCCGGTCGTGCCTATTCCGGTATTCGACGGGTAAAGCAGCGAGGCGCTGCTCATCTGCTTATAGAGGAAATCCGGACGCGTGCTGTCGCCCGAGGCGACGCCCGACGTGTAATTGACGAGCGTGGACGGATCGCCGATCAGGCCCTGATTGACCGCGATGCGGCCCGCGAGGCCCGTGATCTGCATGCCGACGCCGTCAATGGCGCCGGTGTACGCCGAACCGCCATCGGTGAAGAACGACATCTGCGCCGCGCCGCCAGCCAGCGACGTCACGGTTTTGGTGGTGCTGACGTTGTTGACCGTGACGATATTGCCGGCGCCGTCATTGAGGACGCGCAGGGTGTCGCCGGACGGGTTCGACGCCGTCATCCCCGTCGAGCCGAGGGCCGAAGCGATCTGGCCATAGACCGTCGTCATGCCGCCGGAAAAATCGATGCCGACGACTCTGTCGTTGGGATTTGTCGTGGCGGCGTTCGATAATGGCAGCGCGTTCGGATCGTCGACGCGCATCAGTGTCAGCGTGCGCGGCGTATGCGTCAGGCCGTCGGTGTAGTTGATGGTGATGGTATTGCCGGCCGACAAGCCGCTGATGTCGATATCGAAGCCGCTTTGCGTTCCCGACGTGACGGGCGTGCCGCCCGTCGTCTGGTCCGACAGTGCGCTCGCCATGCTGGCCGCCAGCGCGTCGAGCTGGTTCTGCGCTTGCACCAGGTCCTGGTCGCGCATCTGCAGATAGCCGGCGATCTGGCCGGAGTGGATGGCATTGGTTTTGACCAGATCGACCGAACTGCCGTTTGCCGAGGTCAGCGTGATCGTGCCGACCGCGCTCTTGCTCGGGTCGGCATTCCAGGTCGTGTTGGCCGACACCGTTCCCTGCGCATTGAAGTCCAGCTTCGATGCGGACGTGCCGACCAGTTGCACGCCGGAATTGGTGTACACCGTCACCTGGTTGTTGCTGCCCTGGATGACGTTGATGTCCATCAACTGCGACAGCTTGTCGATGTAGTTGTCGCGCTGGTCCATCAGCAGCGTCGCCGACGCATCGGCGACATTGACGCCGGCGAGCTGGGCGTTGATGTCCGCGATGTGCTGCATCGCGTCGTTGGCCTGATCGACCGAATCCGAGAGACCGAGCTCGGCGGCGCCGCGCAGCGACTGGATCTGCTGCGTCATCGTATTGAGCTGCGTGGCCAGCAACTGAGCGGTGGTGACTACGGAGCTCTGCGCCGAGGGATCGTCCGGGCTGCTCTGCAATGCCTGCAGCGACGAGGTGAAGTTGTTGAACACCGTGTCGAGCGCAGTGTCGCTGCCGGGCTGGCCGTAGATGCTCTGCAACTGGTCGTAAAACTGGGCGCGGATCGTGGCGTAGCTGGCCCCGGCGTTCTCGGTGCGGAGCTGCTTCTGCACATAGGTGTCGAGTTCGCGTTGCACATTGGCGACGCGGACGCTCACCGCCGTGCCGTTGGCGGCGGTGGCGACCTGGTTCGCGGTCTTGCGGACGTAGCCGGGCGTACCGGCATTGGCCACGTTGGCCGACACCAGCGCCATATTGGACTGTGTCGTGTTCAGTCCGGAAATCGCGGAGATCAGCGCCTGTGACAGACTCATGGCCGGTCGCCGTTCCTAAATTTCACCGCCCGCTTCCCGCGGCTCAGCGGATCACGTTGAGCAGATCCTGAACCATCTGGTTGGTGGTCGTGATCACCTTGGTGTTCGCCGAGTAGGCCTGCTGCGTGACGATCAGCTTGGTGAATTCGTCGGCGATGTCGGTGTTGGAGCCCTCCAGCGACGAGCCGACGATCTTGCCGGGCGCGCCGTAGGTCGGAGTGCCGGATTCGGCGGTGGTGGCGAAGGCGCCGCCGTCGAGCTTTTTCAGGCCGTTGGAGCCGGAAAAGTTCGCCAGCGTCACTTCGGCCAGGTCGATAGTGCGGCCGTTCGAATAGGTGCCGGTGACGCGGCCCTTGTCGCTGACGGCGATCGACTGCAGTTCGCCGGCGGCGTAGCCGTTCTGCTCGAGCTGATTGACCTTCACCGACCCGTTGGCGTCGGAGTATTGCGTGATGCCGCCGGTGGAATGCACGATGCGCAGCGTGCCGAGATTGACGCCGCTGATGGACACATTGTCGAGCGTGATGGCGTTGACCGACGGATTGAGCGAGCCGTTGGCGGCGAAGGTGTAATCGATGCCGGCGTTCTTCCACGCCGTTTCCGTGCCGGTGGCATTCGGATCG
>JAHCKF010000349.1 GCA_026125925.1 Pseudolabrys sp. | reverse complement strand
TCGGGGAAGCGGTAGGCGTGCATGAAGACGATGGCGACGGCATCGATGCCGTCGGCCCTGGCGGCTTCCAGCGCGGCGCGCGCGCCGCCCAAATCGAGCGGCTGCTCGACGGTGCCGTCGGCGCGCACGCGCTCGTCGATCTCGGCGACGCGCTCATAGAGCATGTCGGGCTTGATGATATGCTTGGCGAAGATCTTCGGCCGCGCCTGGTAGCCGATCTTGAGCGCATCGCGAAAACCCTTGCTGATCAGCAGCAGCACGCGGTCGCCTTTGCGCTCCAGAAGGGCATTGGTCGCGACAGTGGTGCCCATCTTCACGGCATTGACCGCGCCGGCCGGGATCGGCTCGCCGGCCTTGAGGCCCAGCAGATCGCGAATGCCTTGCACGGCGGCGTCGGCGTAAGCCTCGGGGTTTTCAGAAAGAAGCTTGTGGGCGACCAGCGTGCCGTCGGGCCGGCGGCCGACAACATCGGTGAAGGTGCCGCCGCGATCGATCCAGAAATCCCAGGCTTGCCGTGGTGCCGCAGGCGCGGCCCGGCGCGCCGTTTGGCCCGCGCCTTGCTTTGCCACTTGTTTTTTCGCAGCCTTCTTTGTCGCCGCCTGCCTTTTCGCCGCCTTCGGAGCCATGCCGCCCTCCTTGCCTGAGCCGACTAAAACAGAGCTGAAAAAAATCGTCAATAATTCGTTGACAAATTATCGGCGGCCGATACGCTTTTCCGAAATCTGGCGAGGGGCTGGGATGACAAAGACGGGGAGCGCGGCAAAAACCGACGTGGCGTTGGCGCTGGGGCCGATCGTTTCATCGGCGCATCTGGCGACCGGCGCGATGCCGGTTTTGTCCGAACTCGAATTCGGCCTGATCCTGCTCGACCACGCCTTCGAGCGCTGGATGGTACGCTGCATCGCCGCCGCCGGTGTGCCCGATCTGTCGCCGCTCGACGTCCTCGTTCTGCACACCATCGCCCATCGCGGCCGCGCCAAGCGCGTCGCCGACATCTGTCTCGTGCTTAACATCGAGGATACCCATCTCGTCACTTATTCGCTGAAGAAGCTCGACGCCCACAAGCTGCTGCTTAGTGGCAAACGCGGCAGCGAGAAGACCGTCAGCCTCACCGCCAAAGGCGAGGAGGTAGTGAAGCGTTATCGCAAGGTGCGCGAAGCGCTTCTGGTCGAGTCGGTGAAGAGCGCCGGCATGGACGAGAAACGCCTGTCGGAGATCGCGACGCTGATGCGGGCGCTGTCTGGGCACTACGATCAGGCCGCGCGCGCCGCGGCGAGCTTGTGAGAGACAGGGCCATGATAAACCAAAGTCGATCATCGAACGCCGCCTGTGCGACTTGCGCCGGAACCGCGACCGCGGCCATCATCAGAATGGAGATCGCATGACCCGCGTTGCGTTGGACAAGCTCTATCTGTGGTCGGGTTATGCCGCCGGGTTCTTCCTGGTGACGATCTTCGCCATCATGATGATCATGTCGGTCGGCCGCGAGTTCGATCTCAACATTCCGGCCGGCGACGATTTCGCCTCCTGGTGCATGGCGGCGATGAGCTTCCTTGGCCTCGCGCACACCTTCAAGCGCGGCGAGATGATCCGCGTCGGCCTCGTCGTCGAGAAAGTGACCGGCAAGAAGCGCTGGGCCGTCGAAATGCTCGCGCTCGGCATCGCCACGGTCTTCACGCTGTACTTCTCCTGGTATGCGGTGCGGATGACCTATGACTCCTTCCGCTTCAATGACATGTCGACCGGCGTCATTTCGGTGCCGCTGTGGTTTCCGCAACTCGGCTACTGCGCCGGCCTCGTCATTCTCTCGATCGCGCTGATCGACGAGATGATCCACGTGGTCAGGGGCAACAAGCCGAGCTACGAGAAAGAGCCGCCGACTTCGCCCGACGAATTCGTCGAACGCGTCGCTTCCGGGGGAGCGGGCTGATGTCCTTGCCCCTCGTCGACCTCGCGCTGGTCCTGCTCGCCGCGCTCGTTTTCATTCTGGGCAGCGGCGTCTGGATCGCGGTGGCGATCGGCATCGTCGGCTATATCGCCATGATGTTGACGACCAGTGTTCCGGTCGGCGCCGTGCTGGCGACCACGGTGTGGAGTTCGAGCGCGTCGTGGACGCTCGCCGCCTTGCCGCTGTTCATCTGGATGGGCGAAATCCTGTTCCGCACCCGGCTCTCCGAGGAGATGTTCCGCGGCCTGTCGCCATGGCTGCAATGGCTGCCGGGCCGCCTCGTGCATGTGAACGTCATCGGCTGCGGCATCTTCGCCGCGGTTTCGGGTTCGTCGGCGGCGACCTGCGCCACCATCGGCAAGATCTCGCTGCCCGAACTGGAGAAGCGTGGCTACAACCCGGGTCTCGCGCTCGGTTCGCTCGCCGGCTCCGGCACGCTCGGCCTGCTCATCCCGCCGTCGATCCCGATGGTGGTCTATGCGGTCACCGCCAATGTCTCGGTGCTGCAGGTCTTCCTCGCCGGTTTCCTGCCGGGCCTGCTCGTGATGGTTCTGTATTCCGGCTACATCATGGGCTGGTCGCTGCTCAATCCGTCGAAGGTGCCGCCGCGCGATCCGCCGATGCCTTTCAAGGAGAAGCTGCGGCAGTCGACCAAACTGCTGCCTTGTCTGGTGCTGATCCTGGCGGTGTTCTTCGCGCTGGTGCTCGGCTTTGCCACCGCCACCGAATGCGCGGCCTGGGGCGTCTCCGGCGCGCTGATCCTGGCGTGGTGGAGCGGCACGCTGACGCGCAAGACGTTCTTCGAGAGCGTCATGAGCGCCACGCGGCTCACCTGCATGATCATGTTCATCCTCGCCGGCGCGGCCTTCGCCACCGCGGCGATGGCCTATACCGGCATCCCGGCCGCGCTCGCGCAGTGGGTGAAGGGCCAGAACCTGACGCCGAGCATGCTCGCGCTATACCTGTCGGTCATGTACATCCTGCTCGGCTGTCTGATCGACGGCATCTCGATGATCGTGCTGACCGCCGTGGTGGTGCTGCCGATGGTGCAGCAGGCCGGCCTCGACCTGATCTGGTTCGGCATCTATCTGATCATTCACGTCGAAATGGCGCAGATCACGCCGCCGGTCGGCTTCAACCTTTTCGTGCTGCAAAGCATGAGCGGCAAGGACACCATGACGGTCGCCAAAGCGGCGATGCCATTCTTCCTCCTGCTGCTGGCCGCCGTTTTCATCATCACCGAATTCCCTCAAATCGCTCTGTTTCTGCCGCGAATGGCGTTCCCGCCCGGTTGAGGGGGCTTGCTTCGGCGGGGACGTTTTCTGCTAGGATTTGCACAATCAACAGCAAGGTGTGAGGCAATCAATGACAAAACACATGACCCGTACTGCCATGCTCGGCCTGCTCGCCGCCGCGGCGCTCAGCGTGCAGCCGGCCGCCGCGCAGACCAAGTGGAATCTGCCGGCCGCCTATCCGGCCGACAACCCGCACAGTGTCAACCTCACGATGTTCGCCAAGGACGTCTCCGAGGCGACCAAGGGCAAGCTGGACATCACCGTTCACCCGGGCGCGTCGCTGTTCAAGGCGCCGGACATCAAGCGCGCGGTGCAGACCGGGCAGGCGCAGGCCGGCGAAGTGCTGATCTCGATCCACGAGAACGAGGATCCGGTGTTCGGCGTCGACGTCGTGCCGTTCCTGGCGACCAGCTTCCCGGACGCCAAGAAGCTGTGGCTGGC
>JAHCKF010000348.1 GCA_026125925.1 Pseudolabrys sp. | reverse complement strand
GACCCATAGCCACCGAGTTCAATGATTGATCACGGTGGTTATGGGTCCCGGGCCTCCTTCGCTCCGCTCAGTCGCCCGGGACGACAGCACTGTGGGTGTCTCATGAAAATTCCCGACTCCGGCCTCCTCTCCATCTCCGGCCATTCGCTCGAATATCGCATGATCGGTCCGCGGCCCGACGTCGCGCCGACGATACTCATGCTGCACGAAGGGCTCGGCTGCGTCGCCCTGTGGGGCGATTTTCCGGAGAAGGTACAGAAGGCCACCGGCTGCGGCGTCTTCGTCTATTCGCGCGCCGGCTACGGCCAGTCGTCGCCGGTCAAGCTGCCGCGGCCTCTGACTTACATGCATGACGAAGCGCGCGACGTGCTGCCGAAGCTGCTCGATGCGATCGGCGCCCGCCGTCACATCCTGTTCGGCCACTCGGACGGCGCGTCGATTGCCGCGATCTATGCCGGCTCGCATCAGGATCACCGCCTCGGCGGCCTGATCCTGATGGCGCCACATTTTTTCGTCGAGGAGGTCAGCATCGCCTCGATTGCCGAGGCGAAAAGGGCCTACGAGACCACCGATCTGCGCGCCAAGATGGCGCGCTGGCACAAGGATCCGGACAATGCCTTTCGCGGCTGGAACGAGGCCTGGCTCGATCCGGGTTTCCGCAAATGGGATATCACCGAGCAACTCGCCTACATCCGCGTGCCGGTCCTCATCGTGCAGGGCGAGGGCGATCAGTATGGCACCGTGAAGCAGATCGAGGTGGCCGAACGCGAATGCTATTGCCCGGTCGATGTCGCGCTGTTGTCCGGCGCCAAGCATTCACCGCAGCGCGAGGCGCCGGACGCGACGCTCGCCGCGGTCGCCGACTTCACCGCACATGTGCTGGCGAATAATGGGTGGGAACGAGCGGCGTAGCACGGGGGTCGTCCCCGCGAAGGCGGGGACCCATACGCCCTGCGCTCTCGATGGCGCGGTGGCTATGGGTCCCGGCTCGCGCGCTTCGCGCTTGGCCGGGACGACAAAAGAAAAGCGGCCGGGCGTTGACCCGGCCGTTTCAAACTCAGCGAAGGCGCATCTTACTCCGCCGCCTGCTTCTTCTTGCCGCCATGCGCGGTGACGAGGTAATCCATCGCCGCCTGCACGCCGCCGGTCTTGATCGGCACGCCGAACATCTGCAGCGCCACTTCGGTGACGCCGAGGCAGCCGAGCATCATGGCGTCGTTGACATCGCCGAGATGGCCGATGCGGAAGTAGCGGCCGGCGAACGGGCCGAAGCTGGCGCCATAAGAGATGTTGAAGGTCTCCAGCGCCATGGCGCGGAACTGGTCGGCGTTGAAGCCTTCCGGCAGCAGCACGGCGGTGACGGTCGGCGAGTAGTACTTGGAGTCCTTCACCAAAGTCTCGAGGCCCCAGTGCTTCACGGCGCGGCGCGTCGCCTCGGCGAGGCGGTCGTGGCGGGCGAACACGTTGTCGAGACCTTCCTCGTGCAGCATGGTGATGCCGACATCGAGGCCGAACAACATGAGCGTCGCCGGCGTGTAGGGGAAGTAGCCGACCTTGTTCATGTTGAGCATGTCCTGCCAGTCGAGGAACGACTTCGGCAGCTTCGAGGTCTTGTTGGCTTCCAGCGCTTTGTCGCTGACGGCGTTGAACGACATGCCGGGCGGCAGCATCAGGCCCTTCTGCGCGCCGCCGACGGTGACGTCGACGCCCCATTCGTCATGACGGTAGTCGGCCGAGGCCAGCGACGAGATGGTGTCGACCATCAGCAGTGCCGGATGCTTGGCCGCGTCGATGGCCTTGCGGATCTCGGCGATCGGCGACAGCGCGCCGGTCGAGGTTTCGTTGTGCAGCACGCACACCGCCTTGATCTCGTGTGCCTTGTCGTCGCCGAGGCGCTTCTCGATCACCTTCGGATCGACGCCGGTGCGCCAGTCGGTGGCGATCAGCTCGGTCTTGAGGCCGAGCTTGTCGGCCATCTTCTTCCAAAGCGTGCCGAACTGGCCGGTCTCGACCATCAGCACCTTGTCGCCGGCCGACAGCGTGTTGGTCAGCGCGCCTTCCCAGGCGCCGGTGCCGGTCGCGGTGTAGATGATGACCGGGTTGGTGGTTTTGAAAATGGTCTTGATGCCGTCGAGGCACCGCTTGGCCAGCTTGGCGAATTCGGGACCGCGGTGGTCGATGATCGGCGTGTCCATCGCCCGCAGGATACGGTCCGGAACCGGCGTCGGGCCCGGGATGTGGAGGAAGTGACGTCCGACCTGACGCGAAGAATTCTGAGCCATAGGAAATCCGCTCCTGGAACGGCAAATAAGGTTCGTGTTGTGGGTTTGGACCACGGCGCCGCGACCCGGCAAAGGGACGACGCTTGTGGCCTTGAACACCGGATGTCACATTCCGGTCAAGCGGATTCCCGCAATCGGCTCATGCAGAAATCGACGTAAACCTAGACGGATGGGCAATTTGGCGGCGATCCACCCCGGCCTCGAACGGCGTTTGAAGGCAGAACTGAAGGGCGACGTTCGTTTCGACGCCTTTACCCGCGGCCGCTATGCGACCGACGCCTCGCACTATCAGATCACCCCGGTCGGCGTGGTCGCCCCCCGCACGATAGAAGAAGCCGAACGCGCGATAGGCATTTCCCGGTCGGAAGGCGTTACCGTTCTGGCGCGCGGCGGCGGCACCTCGCAGTGCGGGCAGACCGTGGGCCCGTCGCTGGTGGTGGACTGCTCGAAATATCTTAACCGTATCGTCGATCTCGACGTGGCCCGGCAACGCGTCGCTGTCGAGCCCGGCATTGTGCTCGACGACCTCAACCGTCAGCTTAAGCCGCATGGTCTGTGGTTTCCGGTCGATATCTCGACGGCGTCGCGCGCCACCATCGGCGGCATGGCCGGCAACAATTCCTGCGGCGGCCGCTCGCTGAAATACGGGACCATGCGCGACAACGTCTTCGCCATCGATGCCATGCTCGCCGATGGCTCGCGCGCACATTTTGGCCCGATGGGCGGCAACCTCGATGACGTGACGCCCGCGCTGCGGCCGCTGGCGCAGGACCTCATCGCCATCGGCGCGCGCGAAGCAAGCGAGATTGCCGCGCGCTTTCCGAAAGTTCAGCGCCGCGTCGGCGGCTACAATCTCGATGCGCTGGTGCCGGGCTCCTATAAGGGCGGCAACGACGTCAACCTCGCCCATATTCTGGTCGGTTCCGAGGGCACGCTCGGCTTCTCGACGCGCATCGAGCTGAAGCTGTCGCCGCTGCTCGGCCGCCGCGCCGTCGGCGCCGTACATTTCGGTTCGTTCTACGAGGCGATGAATTGCGCGCAGCACATCGTCAAGCTCAGGCCCATCGCAGTCGAGCTGGTCGATCGCACCATGCTGGAGCTCGCCGGCGCGATACCGATCTTCAAGCCGACGCTCGACCAGTTCGTGCGCGGAACGCCTGAGGCAATCCTGCTGGTCGAATTCGGCGATGCCGAACAGGACTCCAATCTGCGGCTCTTGCGTCAACTGGAGCAGTTGATCGGCGATCTCGGCTTCGACTGGTCGAAGAGCGGCGCGCGATGGGGCGGCGTCGTCGAGGTGCTCGATCCGGCGCTGCAGGCGGCGATCACCGAGGTGCGCACCTCCGGCCTCAACATCATGATGTCGATGAAGGAGCAGGGCAAGCCGGTGTCCTTCGTCGAGGATTGCGCGG
>JAHCKF010000347.1 GCA_026125925.1 Pseudolabrys sp. | reverse complement strand
TGGCCCAGCCTTCGATGACGGCGAGGGTCGGCATGGGCAGCGATTCCAGCGCGGTGAGATAGCGCTCCATCTTCTCTTCGTATTCCGAGCCCTGCTCGGGCCGGGAAAACTCCAGGAACTGCGCGATGTCGGTGCCGGCGATGAAGGCCTTGCCGCCGGCGCCGCGCAGCACGGTGACGCGGATGCTGCTATCGCGCGCCAGTTCGGCGCAGGCCGCGGCGAGCCCCTCATACATGCCCCAGGTCATCGCGTTGCGCGCCTGCGGCCGGTCGAACAAAATCGTCGCCACGTTGCCCTCGCGGCTCAGCCGCACCTCGCCGTCGCTCATTGCATGTCCTCGATGGTCCCAATCGTTACGGCGCAGATTGCGGGGCGGCGCGGTCGAGCGCAAGGGGAGGCGGATGCCGAGGCCGTGATCGCCGGCGGGTGTCGGCGGCGGTCGCGGCGTGCTAGGCAGTGGCCGGCTTCCTGCGGCTCCGGGCGTTCATGATCACCGTCACCCATGCTCTGATCTGCGCCGGCCTGGCGCTCGCGCTGTATGGGCTGATCGGCCTGCCGCTGGCGCAACGCATCGTCATGCGGCCGCTGGCGCCGTGGCTCGCTCCGGCGTTGGGCTGGGCGGTGCATTCGGCGCTGGCGCTGCCGTTGTGTTTCGCCCTCGGCCTGACCCGTGTCACCGCCATCGCCATCTTCGCCGTGCCGCTGCTTGTTGCCGCGCTGGCGCTGTGGCGGCAGCGCCCGGCGCCGGCCGGAATGGCTCTGCCGGGGTGGCTCATCGCCGCGGTGCTCGTCGGTGCGGCGCTGATCGCCTTCGCCTTCATGGCGGTCGACCTGCCCAAGGTCTCCGCGCATGGCGTGACGCTGGCGGCGCCGATCTTCGATCATTCCAAGATCGCGATGATCGACGAGATGGCGCGGCTTGGCGTGCCGCCGGGCAATCCGTTCTATGGCGGCGCCGGCCCGGCGCGGCTGTCTTATTACTATCTGTGGCACTTCAGCGCCGCCGAACTGTCGCTGCTCACCGGTCTGTCGGGCTGGGCGGCGGACGCCGGCATGAGCTTCTTTACCGGTTTTTCCGGCATGCTCGCGATGGCCGGGCTGGCCATTTGGCTGAGCGGGCGCGCCAGCGCTGCGCTGTGGATCGTGCTGTTGTCGCTCACCGCGTCGGCGCGGCCGGTGCTGGAGTTCTTCTTCGGCAAGGACAACGTCGAACTGTTCGCCGGTTATCAGTCCGGCCTCGGCGGCTTTCTGTTCCAGACCTCATGGGCGCCGCAGCACACCATGGCGGCGGTCACCGCGGTGATCGCGCTGGTTTTGCTCGCGGCGGCGGCCGAACGGCCGCGCTGGCCGGTAACGTTGGTGTTCGCGCTGCTGATGACGGCGGCCTTCCAGAGCTCGACCTGGATCGGCGGCATCGCTTTCCCGATGATGGCGGCGCCGGCCGCGTCGCTTCTGCTGTGGCGCGCCGCGCCGGGCGAGCGGTTGCGCATCGTTATACATCTCGCCGTCGCGGCCCTGATCGCCATGGCGTTGATATCGCCGTTCCTCTACGACCAGTCGCACATGGCGGCGCTACGCAACGAGGGTACACCGGTCGCCATCGCGCCGGTGTCCGTGCTCCACGACGCTGTGCTGGAGCGGTTCGGCGCCATTGCCAATCTCGCTGCCTACTGGCTGATCTATCTGCCGGTCGAATTCCCGGCGGTCTATTTAGCCGGCATCGCCGGTCTCGTCGCGCTGCTGCGCGACCGCAACCTGCCGCTCGGTCATCGCGACGTCACCTTTGCATTTGTCTCCGGCATCGCGATGAGCCTCGTCTGTGGCTGGCTGCTGGTCAGCACGCTCGGTGAGAACAACGATCTGGGCTGGCGCGCCGTGCTGCCGGCGGTGCTGCTGTTGATGATCGCCGCTGCCTCCGCGCTGGCGCGGCTCAAGGCGCGGCCGGTCCTGCTCGCCGCCGCGCTTTGTCTCGTCGCCGTCAGTCTCGTCGATGGCCTGCGCTTCGGCTATGGCAACCTTGTCGTCCGCGCCAACGCCGCGACGCCGGGCTTTGCTGCATCGGAGCCCCTTTGGGCCGCGGTGCGCCGCGTCACGCCGCCGGGCGAGCGCATCGCCAACAACCCCGATTATCTTGCCAAGGCGACGCCGTGGCCGGTCAACATGTCATGGGCGCTGCTCGCCGACCGCCGCTCCTGCTTCGCCGGCCGCGAACTGGTGCGGCCGTTCTCGTCGCTGTCGCAGGATCAGGTCGATGCCACTGAGGCCTTGTTCAAGCGCATCTTCGCCGGAATGCCGGAGTCCGGCGATATCGAGCAACTGGCGGATCGCCTCAATTGCGGCACCGCGGTGGTGGTGCCGAGCGACGGTGCCTGGATGCGCGATCCGTTCGCTGCCAACGCGCGCTATCGCATGGTCGAGGAAGCGCCGGCCTGGCGGATCTACCGGCGCGTGGCACCGTAGCCGCCGTCCGCTCGTCCCCGCGAAGGCGGGGACCCAGCACAAGTTTCCAACACATCGGATGGGGCCTTCTGGATTCCCGCTTTCGCGGGAATGAGCGGAGGCTGAGGTCAGCGCGTCAAATCCCCGCGAACCAGTTGAAGCCCTGCTTCGACCAGAAGGTCGGGATGAAGGTGTTGGTCACCTCCATCGCCGTGATCCATTTGGCGTTCTTGAAGCCGAGTTTGGTCGCGGTGCGCAGCCGCAGCGGAAAGCCGAACGGATCGGCGATCGGTTCGCGCGCATATTTGGTGGCGAGGATGGTCTGCGGATGCAGCGCCGTCGCCATGTCCAAAGTTTCCGTATAGTCGTCGGCGCATTTGAACGACACGTATTTCGCCGTGGTGTCGGCGCCGATGCGCTTGAGGAACTGGCCGAGATTCACGCCCGACCACTGGCCGATATAGTCCCAGCCCTCGACGCAGATGTGGCGGATGATCCACTCTTCCTCGGGCAGTTGATGGAGCTGTTGCGCCGTCCACGGCCGCTTGTCCTCGATCAGCCCGGCGAGCTCGAGCTTCCAGCTTGCGCCATCGACCGGCTTGACGTCCTCGACGTCGTAATAGGCGTTGAAGCGCGGCGGCTTCACCACCTGATCGACGCTGTAGGTCGGCGCCAAGTGGTTCGGGCGGAAGATCGCCTCCTGCACCTTGTCATTGAACGCCGAGATGGTGCGCAGGAAGCTCTGCACCGTGTCGGTATCGCTGATGGTGCAGCCGGTCAGCATGGTGAGCGCGCCGAGGCTCAGCGTGCCGCGCAACAGCCCGCGGCGGTTGATATCCTGCACCAGCTTCCTGTTCTCTTCCATGACGCTTTGGTCGACGCCCTGCTTGGGGCGGAAGATCGACGGCGAGGGCGAGCGGGCCATGAGCGTGATCCCTTATTCGGCCGGCGCGGGCTGGGGCAGGGCGGAAGGCGCATCATCATCGACCAGCGGGCCGCCGGTGACCATCGCGCCAATCGTCTTCGGCACCAGCAGCGCCAGCGCGACGTGGACGACGAGAAAGCCGACGATCGCCGCCATGCCGATGAAATGAATGAGTCGCACGGCCTGGAAGCCGCCGAACAGAGGGAGCACTTCGGAGAGCTGGACCGGCTTCCACAACAGCCAGCCGGTGACGACCTGCAGCACGATCACCAGTATGACGCCGATATAGAGCAGCTTCTGAACGGCGTTGTAGTGCGTGATGTCGTCATGCGCGAGCTTGAAGCTCAGCGCCTTGCGTATCTCGGCGACGACCT
>JAHCKF010000346.1 GCA_026125925.1 Pseudolabrys sp. | reverse complement strand
AGCGAGCCCTCGTCCTCGGCAAAGCAGGTCGACGGCAGCTCGATCACTTCGGTCTGGATCGATGCAGAGTTCACGTCGTTGTATTCGCCGTGGTTCTGCCAGAACCGCGCCGTCTCGGTCTGCAACGGGTCCATGACGACGAGGAACTTGAGCTTGGCGAACGCGGCGGTCAGCTTCTTGCGATTCGGCGCCGACAGCAGCGGGTTGAAGCCCTGGCAGAAGTAGCCGTTGACCTTGCCTTCGTGCATCAGCTCCATGATGCGCAGCATGTCGTAGGCCGGCACGTCGAGCTTGGGCAGGTAGTCGTAGGCGAAGTTGTTTTCCGGCGTCGCCGCCGCACCCCACATCGCCTTCTGGAAGCTGATGAAGAACTTCTTGTAGTTCTGCCAGTAGCTCATCTGGTTCGGCCGCAACGGCTTGAAGCCGCGGGTCGACATATAGGTGTCGAGGGTCGCTTCCTTCTCCGTCGGGATCGTCAGATAGCCCGGGATCAGGTTCGACATGAGTCCGAGGTCGGTCAGCCCCTGGATGTTGGAGTGACCGCGCAAGGCGTTCATGCCGCCGCCGCGCACGCCGATATTGCCCAGAATCAACTGGAGCATCGCCATGGCGCGGATGTTCTGCGAACCCTTGGAGTGCTGGGTCCAGCCGAGCGCATACATCGACGTCATCGTCTTGGTCGGCGTCGAGCACTCCGAGATCATCTGCGCCACCTTCAGGAACTTGTCCTTCGGCGTGCCGCAAATGCGCTCGACCATCTCGGGCGTATAGATCGAGACGTGCTTCTTCAGCAGGTTCCAGACGCTGCGCGGATGCTCCATGTCGGATTTGACATAGCCGTCCTCGCCCAACTCGTAGTCCCAGGTGGAGCGATTGTAGTCGCGCCGGGTCTCGTCATAGCCGGTGAACAGGCCGTCCTGGTAACCGAAGCCCTCCTTGATCACGTAAGGCGCGTTGGTGAACGATTTGACGTAATCCCACTGCACCTTGTCGTTGGCCATGCAGTAGTTGATGACGCCGAGCAGGAACGCGATGTCCGTGCCCTGGCGGATCGGCGCGTAATAGTCGGCGACCGAAGCCGACCGCGTGAAGCGCGGATCGACTACGATGAGCTTGGCGCCACGGTTGGCCTTCGCTTCCGTCACCCACTTGAAGCCGCAAGGATGGGCTTCCGCCGCATTGCCACCCATGATGACAACGAGGTCGGTGTTCTTGATGTCCGTCCAAGAGTTCGTCATCGCACCGCGACCGAATGTTGGGGCCAGACTGGCCACCGTCGGTCCGTGTCAGACTCTCGCTTGGTTATCGAACGCCAGCATCCCGGTTGAGCGCACCACCTTGTAGGTGGCCCAGGCCGTTTCGTTGGTGGTCGCGGACGCCGCCAGGAAACCCGTTGTCAGCCACCGGTTGACGGTGACGCCATCGGCGTTCTTGGCGACAAAGTTCTTGTCGCGGTCGTCCTTCATCAGCCGCGCGATGCGGTCGAGCGCCTGATCCCAGGACACGCGCTCGAACTTGTCCGAGCCCGGCTTGCGGATCTGCGGATAAAGCGTGCGCGTCTTGGCGTGAACGATGTCGAGGAGGCCGGCGCCCTTCGGGCACAAGGTGCCGCGGTTGGTCGGGTGATCCGGATCGCCCTCGATGTGGACGATATCGGCCTTCTCACCCTTCTTCAGATCGCCCTTGGAATACATGATGATTCCGCAGGCGACCGAGCAATATGTGCAGGTGTTGCGGGTCTCGGTCAGATTCGCAAGTTTCCAGGGTCGGATCGAACTTGCGAAGGCTTCTTCAATGTCGCCGAAGCCAAGTGCACCGAGCGTCGTACCGGCAATACCCACGCCAGCGCCCTTCATAAACTGGCGCCGCGAGAGCTCCATATTCATCGTCTTTGCCCTCCTCGAGAGCTTTGCCCCTACCAGGGGACAGACGCGCCAGGCTCCTCCGAGCGTGGTGCGGCGCGCGAACACGCGCATTGGTCAGGCTATTTTTGAAGTATTACAATGTCAAACCGCCAGCTAATTTGTCACAGTGGTTTGAATATTTGTGGCAGTGCGAAATGAGCGGCACGATTTCGCAGCGCGTCATTCGTCGCTTTTTTATGCAATGATTACCCGCACTGGAGCGGTCTCGGACTTGTGAAGATTACGCGACGGATTCCTTCGCCGTCATGCGCATGACGCCAGCAGTATGATTGACCGCCGCCCGGCTCCGGGCGCAGTATTCATGTCGTGATGTCATACGCGGCTCCCGAGTCTCGGGGCGTATCATCCTTTCGTTGTATCGCCCGCTTGCCCGGCGCAATGGCGGTTGCGGCTGCATTTGTGCTTTTGGGCGCGCCCGCGTCGGCGGCGGACCTGCGGCCCTGGGCCGGCGCCGCGCCTTCCTCCTTCACGCTGCCGCAGTTCGGCGCGCCACAATCTGAACCGGTCGCGCTGGCCAGCCAAAGCGGCGACACGATTCTCGTTCATTTCTTCGCGAGCTGGTGCGAGCCGTGCCGTGACGAACTGCCGGCGCTGCAGCGACTTGCCGGCCGCGGCGCGCCCAGCCTGAAAGTTCTGGCGGTCGCCGTCGCCGATAATGATGCGCCATTACGCCGGTTGATCGACGCCACCGGCGTCACCTTCCCGGTCCTGATGGACCGGGACCGCGCCGTCGCCCGGGCGTGGTCCATTACCACTTTGCCCTCAACCGTCATTCTCGACTCCCGGCACATCGCGCGGCTGATCGCCGAATCCGACGTCGCCTGGGACAGCATCACGCCAACGCAACTTCATGCCCCACACACCCAAGTCACCCAGGGAGGACAGCCCCATGCACGTTGATCGCCGTACGCTTCTTAAAGCCGGTGCCGCCGTCACATTGACCGCGGGCCTGCCGCGTTTCGCCGCCGCCGCCGGCGCCTTCAATCCGACGCCGGGCGCCTGGCGCACCTTCGAGATCGTCACCAAGCTCGAGATTGCCAAGCCCGAGGGGAAAACAAAGGCCTGGATCCCCGTTCCCGCCGTCAATGAGGCGGCATGGTTCAAGTCGCTCGGCAGCGAATGGACCACCAATGGCGGCGCTGCGCTGGCGCGCGACCCGAAATACGGCGCCGAATTCGTCGCCGTGGAGTGGAAGGACGGCGAATCCGCCCCGGTCATCCAGGTCGTCAGCCGCGTGTCGACACGCGACCGCGCCGTTGACCTCAGCAAGCCGGGCAGCGTGGCCGACCTCTCGGCGGCCGACCGCAAACACTATACGGAAGGCACCGACCTGATCCCGACCGACGGCATCGTCAAGGAGACCGCGGACAAGATTACCGCCGGCGCCAAGTCCGACCTCGACAAGGCGCGCGCGATCTATGAATGGGTGGTCGAAAACACCGCGCGCGATCCCAAGACGCGCGGCTGCGGTATTGGCGACATCGCCTCGATGCTCAAGTCCGGCAACCTGTCCGGCAAATGTGCCGACCTCAACGCGCTCTATGTCGGGCTTGCCCGCGCCAGCGGCCTGCCGGCACGAGACGTCTACGGCATCCGCGTCGCGCCCTCGCAATTCGGCTACAAGAGTCTGGGCGCCGGCTCCGCCAACATTACCAAGGCGCAGCACTGCCGTGCCGAGACCTTCGTTGCCGGCCATGGCTGGATCGCCACCGATCCCGCCGACGTCCGCAAGGTGATGCTCGAGGAGCCGCCGGGTAACCTGGCGCTCGACAACCCGAAGGTCGCCGATGCGCGCAAGACATTGCTCGGCGGCTGGGAAGGCA
>JAHCKF010000345.1 GCA_026125925.1 Pseudolabrys sp. | reverse complement strand
GCCCGCGCCGGCCTGCAGGATCCGAACCGGCCGATCGGCTCGTTCATGTTCCTCGGCCCGACCGGCGTCGGCAAGACCGAGCTGACCAAGGCGCTCGCCGCCTATCTGTTCGACGACGAGACGGCGCTCATCCGCATCGACATGTCCGAGTATATGGAGAAGCACTCGGTCGCGCGGCTGATCGGCGCCCCTCCGGGCTATGTCGGCTATGAGGAGGGCGGCGCGCTCACCGAAGCGGTGCGGCGCCGGCCCTATCAGGTCGTGCTGTTCGACGAGATCGAGAAGGCGCATCCGGACGTGTTCAACGTCCTGTTGCAGGTGCTCGACGATGGCCGCCTGACCGACGGTCAGGGTCACACCGTCGACTTCCGCAACACGCTGATCATCATGACCTCGAACCTGGGCGCCGATTATCTGGTGAACCAGCCGGAAGGCGAGGACACCGACAAGGTGCGCGATCAGGTGATGGGTGTCGTGCGGTCGGCGTTCCGTCCGGAATTCCTCAACCGCGTCGACGAGATCATCCTGTTCCACCGCCTGCAGAAGTCGGAGATGACGTCGATCGTCGATATCCAGATGAAGCGGCTCTCGAGGCTGCTCGAGGAGCGCAAGATCGTCATCAAGCTCGAGCCGGCGGCCCGTGAATGGCTCGCCGACAAGGGCTGGGACCCGGCCTATGGCGCGCGCCCGCTCAAGCGCGTGAGCCAGAAGTCGGTGCAGGATCCGCTCGCGGAGATGATCCTGTCCGGCACGGTGAAGGACGGCGAGACGGTCAACGTCTCGGCTGGCAAGCAGGGCCTGACCTTCAACGGCAAGCTCGCGCAGGCGGCGTAACTTTCTTTATCCCTCCCTCGAAGGGGGAGGGTGGCCCGCCGAGCGAATAGCGAAGGCGGGTCGGGTGGGGCGGCGTTTACCCCACCCGGCTCGCTATCGCTCGCCACCCTCCCCGAAAACGGGGAGGGATAAGAAAGGGCTACTTCCACATCCCACGCATCCGGGCGCCGATGTCGATCGGCGCCCTTTGCGTTGGAGCGCCCGGCTTCGCGGCGGCGCTGCGCAGCGGCCAGGACCGGTTGTCGAAGTGCTTGAGCATTGAATTGGGAATGAAGCGCGTGCGCTGCGCATAGACGTGGCGGTCGCCGGATGAATGCTGGCCGTGCGTGAAGAAGCGCTGCGGCACCATCAGGTGCAGTTGATCGCGGGCGCGGGTCATCGCGACATAGAGCAGGCGGCGTTCTTCCTCGATCTCCGGCGTCGAGCCGGTCGACAGGTCCGACGGCAGGCAGCCGTCGACGGTGTTCAGCAGATAAACCGAATTCCACTCCTGGCCCTTGGCCGAATGGATGGTCGAGAGGATCAGGTAATCCTCGTCGAGCAGCGGCGGGCCGGACTGGTCGCTGGTCGCGTCCGGCGGATCGAGCGTCAGCTCGGTGAGGAAACGCTCGCGGCTGGGATAGCTCGCGGCGATCTGCGCCAGTTGCTGCAGGTCGGCAGCGCGCGCCCCGGCGTCTTCATGGATGCGCTCCATGTGCGGCGCGTACCAGCGCACGATGGAATCGATATCGTCCGGCCAGCCGACGGCGTTGCGCGCCAGGAGGCCGAGGGTGTCGTCGAACTCCTGCCAGCATTCGCTCGCCGCCGCCGGCGGCTTGAACTCGGACAAAGCGCGCATCGGATCGCCGCTTTGCGCCATGCGGTCGAGCAGCTTGCCGGCGGTGCCGGGGCCGATGCCGGGCAACAGTTGCGCGACGCGGAAGCCGGCGACGCGATCGCGCGGGTTCTGCACGAAACGCAGCACCGCGAGCACGTCCTTGATGTGCGAGGCCTCGAGGAATTTCAGGCCGCCGAATTTGACGAAGGGAATATTGCGCCGCGTCAGTTCGACCTCGAGCCCGGCGCTGTGGCTGGAGGTGCGGAACAGCACGGCCTGCTGCTTGAGCGCGATGCCGGCCTCGCGGTTGGCGAGGATGTTCTCGACCACATATCCCGCCTGCGCGACGTCGTCGGCGACATTGACCAGTGCCGGCTTGTCGGCCGAGGCCCGGTCCGACCACAGGTTCTTGGTGAAACGCTCGCTCGCGAGTTCGATCACGGCATTGGCGGCGGCGAGGATGGCTTGCGTCGAGCGATAATTGCGCTCCAGCGTCACGACCTCGGCGCGCGGCGAGAAGTGGCCGGGGAAATCGAGGATGTTGCGCACCGTGGCAGCGCGGAATGAGTAGATCGACTGTGCGTCGTCGCCGACGACGGTCAGCCCTCGGCCGTCGGGCTTCAACCCCAGCAGGATCGAGGCCTGCAAGCGGTTGGTGTCCTGGTATTCGTCGACCATCACGTGATCGAAGCGCGCGGCAATCTCGGCTGCGATTGCGCCTTCGCTCATGATCTGCGCCCAGTACAAGAGCAGGTCGTCGTAATCGAGAACATTCTGCTTCTGCTTGGCCTCGACATAGGCGGCGAACAAGGTGCGCAGTTCGCCTTCCCACTCGGCGCACCAGGGGAAGAAATGACCGAGCGTTTCGTCGAGCGGCGCGGTGGCGTTCACGGCGCGCGAATAGATCGACAGGCAGGTGCCCTTCATCGGGAAACGCTTCTGCGTCTTGGAGAAGCCGAGTTCGTGCCGCGTCAGATTCATCAGGTCGGCGGAATCCTCGCGGTCGTGAATGGTGAAGGCGGGATCCAGGCCGATGTCGTGGGCGTGGTTGCGCAAGAGCCGCGCGCCGACGGCGTGAAAGGTGCCGGACCACGACATCGCGCCGGCCATGACGCCACCTTGCGAGCCGAGAACGCGCGCCGTGATGCGCTCGACGCGGCGCTGCATCTCGGCCGCGGCGCGGCGCGAGAAGGTCAGCAGCAGGATGCGGCGCGGATCGGCGCCGCTGACGATGAGATGCGCGACGCGGTGCGCCAGCGTGTTGGTCTTGCCGGAACCGGCGCCGGCGATGATGAGAAGGGGCGTCGCGTCCGCGAGCGCGGCGCCGCCAAGCTCCACGCCATGTTCGACCGCGCGGCGCTGCTCGGGATTGAGCTGCGCGAGATAGTCCGCCGGCGCGGCGGCGATCGGCGTCGCGATGTTCATGTCTTGTACAAAGCATGAACGCCGTGATTCGTCACTCGGTCCGTCATCCTGAGGTGCGAGCGTCAGCGAGCCTCGAAGGATGACGGGTCTATTCCAAAGGTTCGATTGAAACCTTACTTCGCGCTCGACGCCACGCGCGAGGGCTTGCGCGCCATGATACCGTCGATGCGGTCGCGCTCCTGTTCGAAGCTCGCCATCATCGGGCCGGAGAGTTCGCGGCCGCGCGGCAGCTTGATGCGCATCGGATCGACGAAGCGGCCGTTGACGCGGATTTCGTAGTGCACGTGCGAGCCGGTCGAGAGGCCGGTGGAGCCGACGAAGCCGATGACCTGGCCCTGACGGACGCGCTTGCCCTCTTCGACGCCGCGCGCATAGGCGCTCATGTGGCCGTAGGCGGTCTCGTAGCCGTTGTTGTGCTTGACCAGGATGAACTTGCCGTAGCCCGACTCCCAGCCTTCCTTCTCGATCACGCCATTGCCGGCGGCATAGATCGGCGTGCCGGTCGGCGCCGCCCAGTCCACGCCGGTGTGCATCTTGGTGTAGCCGAGGATCGGATGGCGGCGGATGCCGAAGCCCGAGCGCATGATGCCGACGGTGACCGGCTTGCGCACCAGGAACTTCTTCGCGCTCTTGCCATTCTCGTCGTAGTAATCGACCAAACCGTCGTCGGGCGATTGATAACGATAGA
>JAHCKF010000344.1 GCA_026125925.1 Pseudolabrys sp. | reverse complement strand
AGTTGCAGGAGATCGCCCAGCGATGGCACGGTCTCGCCGAACAGCGCCTTGCCTACTACACCGAACTGTATCGCAGCGGCCGTTGGAAGCATTACTACACCCAAGAAGCCTTTGCGGCCCGCATGCTCGACGTGATCGCGGCGGCGAAAAAATGGCGCAAGCTGGCCGGACATCCCGAAGCTCCCTTGCCGCTCGAAGCGGCGCAGCGCGACTTCATCCGTCCGGCGGCCTGATCCGTTCGCTTGCCATCATGGCGGTCTCCGTCGCGACTATCGTCATACCGGGCGCGGCCAAGGCGCAGGGCGGTCCCGACGCCGCTACTCTCAAGCACGGCGAAGAACTGGTCACGAAGAATTGCGGTTCGTGCCACGCGGTGGGCCGCACGGGCACCAGCCCGCGGCCCGATGCGCCGGCGTTTCGCGTGCTCGGTCAGCGCTATCCGATCGACTCACTGGAAGAGTCGCTGGGCGAGGGGCTGATGTCCGGCCATCCGGACATGCCAGAATTCAGCTTTGAGTCGGATGACGTCGGTGCCATCATTGACTATCTGAAGTCCATCCAGGCCAAGCGCTGACGCGGTCCCGCGTCTCGCGGTCCACTAGACCGGCCCCCACCGCTATTCCACGAGTTGAGAGTATCCCTATGAGCAGTGCGCTGTTTTCGCCGCTTCCGCTGGCCGGCGTCGAGCTTCCCAACCGTCTGGTCGTCGCTCCGATGTGCCAGTATTCCGCCAATGACGGCTCGGCGTCCGACTGGCACATGATGCATCTCGGCATGCTGGCCAATTCCGGCGCGGCGATGGTCATCGTCGAGGCGACCCATGTCGAGCGCCACGGCCGCATCACCCATGGCTGCATGGGTCTCTATTCCGACAACAACGAGCTGGCGCTCGGCCATGTCATTGCCGCGGTCAAGACCTTCGGCAAGGCCAGGTTCGGCGTGCAGCTCGCCCATGCCGGCCGCAAGGCGTCCTCGCAAAAGCCGTGGGACGGCGCCGGCTATCTGCGCCCCAACGAGGATCCGTGGCAGACCATCGCCCCGTCGGCGGTTCCTTTCGGCGACGGCTGGCACACGCCGCGCGAAATGACCGAAGCCGACATGGACCGCGTGCGCGACGCCTTCGTCAATGCGGCCAAGCGCGCGCTGCGCATCGGCTTCGACGAGATCGAACTGCACATGGCGCACGGCTATCTGATGCATACCTTCCTGTCGCCGATCTCCAACAAGCGCACCGACCAATACGGCGGTTCGCTGGAGAACCGCATGCGCTTCCCGCTGTCGGTGACCGAGGCGGTGCGCGCGGTGGTGCCGAAAAACGTTGTGCTGGGCGCTCGCATCACCGGGTCCGACTGGCAGGACGGCGGCATCACGCCGGACGAAGCCGCTACGCTCGGCAAGGCGCTGAAAGCCGCAGGGCTCGACTTCGTCTGCGTGTCGTCCGGCGGCGTCGCCGCCGGCATCCATAACCCGACCGAGCTCGGCTACAACGTGCCGCTCGCCGAAGCGGTCAAGAAGGGTTCCGGCATCAAGGTGCGCGCGGTGGGGCTGATCACGACGCCGCAGCAGGCCGAGAACATCGTAAAGTCCGGCAAGGCCGACATGATCGCGGCGGCGCGCGCCTTCCTCGACGATCCGCATTTCGGCTGGCATGCGGCCCGCGCGCTCGGTGGCGACGTCGCGCTGCCTCCGCAGTATCTGCGGGCGGGCATGAAGATGTGGTCGGCGACGCCGAAGGTTTAATTTATAGTGGACGCCTCATACTCCGTCATGCCCGGCCTTGTGCCGGGCATCCACGCCTTTTTACTTGGCAAAGACGTGGATGGCCGGGACAAGCCCGGCCATGACGAACGAGAGACCAATGGAGTTTATCCCGCCGTCGCCACCGGCGGCGCCATGCCGAGGCGGCCGAAGCCGGGCAGCTTCAGCGCCGGGTAACGCAGGTCAAAGCCGGCGACGAGGCCAAGCAGGTTGAGCTCGAAGCCCTCGATCCAGCCGGCCTTGATGCCGGCGAGGCCGAAGGCGGACAGCTCGACGCCGGTGCGGCTGTCGGTGAAGCCGGCATAGAGGCCGTGGCGGAAGTCGCGGCCGACGGCATTGGCGGGCAGGGCCGCCTTGAGTTCCGGCACGGCGCGCAGCACCGCGGCAGTGAAACTGTTGGAGTTCGGCCCCGGCCAGATGCGGTAGTCGCCCATCTCGGCATAGGCATAGTCCCGCACCGCGGCCTCAACCTTGGGGATCATGCTTTCCGCCTCGGCGCCGCTGACATCGACGATGGCGGCTGGCGTGTTGCCGTACCAGCGGCCGTCGGCGGGCCAGCCATTGCGCCGGACCGGGGAACCCCAGCCGACGACGTCATAACGTGTCCAGTGCGCCTCGCCGGCGCGTTTGAACACCACCCAGCTATGGACCGAGAAGATGCCCTTCCAGGCGCCGGTGGTGCCGGTGAAGATCACCAGCCGGGCCGGCGCATAGTCCCTGGCCGCCGGCAGCGCGCCGGTGGACGACCAGTCGGCCTCGCGCCAGGAGCGCGGCGCGTCACCCGCGGCATAGAGCGCGGCGCGGGCGATCAGCGGCATCAGGAACACGGCGAACAGCAGGAGCATGAAGACGGCGCGGCGGTTGAAACGACGGGATGGCATGGCCAATGGGGTCGGCGGCGAATGGGGTTGGGGTTCGGCGCTGTTTGTAAGCTGGGTTCGCGGCGGGGGTGAGGCAAGGGGGGCGCTTAAGGCCCCGGGCGCTCGCCGAACCCGACCCGTCATCCTGAGGCGGCCTTGCGAAGCAAGGCCCTCGAAGGATGGGCGGCCAATAACTTCGCCGCCTCGGCCGTCGCCCTTCGAGGCTCCCTCCGCTTGCGCGGAGGTCGCACCTCAGGGTGACGGGGGAAAGCTTTTGAGGAGGGCAAGAGCCCCTCAGCCGACCTTGTTGTCGCGGATGGTCAGGTGCGGGAACCGCTCGCCACCGCCGCGTGTCAGGTCGCCGGTCACGGCCTTGTCCCAGCGCATGCCGACCACGGCGCCGTCCGTCGCTTGGGCGATGACGTTGTCGGCAATCGTGGCTTTGCCGGCGCCCTCGACGACGGTGACGCCGATGCCGATGCGGGTCTGGCGCACCGTGTTGGCCGTCACCGTGACGTTACGCAGATACGGGCCGGAGCCGACCTCGATGCCCATCACCGGCGCGTTCTCGATGGTATTGCCGGAGACCACGGTGTCGGCCTCGACGCCGATGCCGACGCCGTGTGAATCCGGGCCGCCCTGAGGGCGCTTGTTGATCATGTTGCGGATGACGTTGCCGCGCACCACCGCGCCGTGGCCGCCTTTGTCCATGTTGGTGACGGCGATGCCGACGGCGGCGACGTCGATCAGGTTGCGCTCGATCGTGGCGTCCTCGAACTCGAATTCCGAATAGATCGCGACTTCGCCGAGCGCGAAGCATTGATTGCCGGTCATGGTGATGCGCGAGGCGGCGTTACCGCGGATCGCGGTGAAAGCGGCGCGGCGGATGACGTTGTCGCGCACGACGACGTCGGCGGCGCGATAGACGTTGATGGCGTTGCCGTTCTGGCCGTCGCCGCCGCCGCGCGCCGCGGTGTCCTCGATGATGTTGTCCTGGACAATGCTGCCGTCGCTCTGCTTGGCGCTGCGCCAGACGCGGATGCCGCCATTGCCGGTGCGCCGGATAGTGTTGGCGCGGATGGTGAGCTTGCTGTCGAGGCTCATCAGCCCGGTATCGGCGCAGTCGGCGATGCTGTTGCCTGAGACCGCGCCGGTGCATTGCCTCAGCATGAGCCCGTTGTCGGCTTTGGTG
>JAHCKF010000343.1 GCA_026125925.1 Pseudolabrys sp. | reverse complement strand
GGCGACGACGAGCTCGGCGCCGTCGAGCGGCTCGGTCTGGCCATCGGCATGCACGTCCGGCCGCAGCGAATCGAGCACCCGCACGTCATGACCGCGTGTCAGCAACTCGCGCAGCACGTGCCGGCCAATGAATCCGGCGCCGCCGGTCAACAGAACATGCATGATCAGACTTTCTTGTCGCGTATCTCGCCGCGCAGAGGCAATTCTCGCGGCGGCTCACGGCGCAAGGTCGCGGCCAGGCGAAGGAACGTCGTGACAATCTTCCACGCCGCCTTCACGCCGGCAACCAGGTTGCCCGACACTTTCGACACGCCGCCCTGGCGGCAGCGGTGATCGACCGGCACTTCGAGGATGCGCCAGCCCGCCGCGGCGGCGCGCATCTGCATCTCGAGATTCCAGCCATAGGTCATTTCCTGCATGCCGAGTGCCCGCAGCCGGTCGGCGCGCAGCGCGCGAAACGGTGACATATCGCTGAAGCGCACGCCGTAGGTCAGGCGCAGCAGCAGACCGGCGAGCCAGCCGGCCAAGATCTGCTGCGGCGTCATGCTGCCTTCCTCGCGTTTGCCCTTGAGCCGCGAGCCCATGACAAAGTCGGCGCGATTGGCGGCGACGGGAACCAGAACCTCGGTCATGAAGGCTGGGACGTCGCTGCCGTCGCCGTCGAGGAAGCAGACGATTTCGGTTCGCCCCGACAGCGCGGCAACGCCGGCGGCGCAAGCGCGGCCATAGCCGCGCACCGGCTCGGCGATAACCCGGGCGCCGGCTTCGGCGGCGTGCGCCGCGGTGCGATCGGTCGAGCCATTATCGACGACGATCACTTCATCGACGCCCTGCGCCAGCACCTCGCGCACGACGCCGGCGATCGGCTCTCCCTCGTTGAGGCATGGAATGACGACGCTGACGAACGTTTCCCCCGAAACGAGCCGCATGGCGTCAGGCCTGTACCAGCGCGCTTTGCCGCTCGCGCACGAAGCGCGTGGTGGCCGGCGCGGCGGCGCCTTTCAGTCCCGGCGCCGCGAAGGGTGGTGCAACGCCGCGCAGCACTTCGTCTTCCAGCATGGCGTAGGATGTAGCGTCGTCGACATCGTACCAGCCGGGCACATTGACGACCGGCAGGCCGATCTCGGCGGCGCGCGCCACGGTGAGGTCGTAAACCTCCGGAGTGCTCCACGGCATGGCGTCGAACAGCCGCTCATGCGGCTTGGACAGACCGATCAACGTGTAGCCGCCGTCGACGGCCGGGCCGAGCACGACATTGTCGCCGTCGCGCACGGCATCGACGGCCGCGCGCAGGATCGCCTTCGGCAAGGTCGGCGAATCCGAATTGACCAGGACGGCGCCGCCGAAACCTGCATCGATGAGGTCGGCCGTACCCTTCAACAGTCGCGCGCCGAGATCGCCATCGCCTTGCAGCGTAAAATGAAAACCGTCCGGCAGCATGCGCCGCAATACCGGCTCGGTGCCGAACGGGGTGTAGACCGCGGCCGCGGTGACGTCGCCGTCGTCGGCGAGTTCGCGGATCGTGCGCGCCAGATCGCGAATAAAGCATGACGAGATCGCCGCGCATTCTTCCGGCGCCAGCGGCGGCGACAGCCGCGTCTTAGATTTGCCGGGCATCGGCGTCTTGCAAATGATGGCAACAGCAATGGGTTTCATCGGGTCAAACAGCCATGGTGAGAGCGCGGGTCAAATCGAAATGCAGTTCATCGACGTCTTCGAGACCGACCGAGAGGCGCAGCAGATCGGCCGGACAGGGCGAGCCTTCGCCTTCGATCGAGGCGCGGTGTTCGATCAGGCTTTCGACGCCGCCAAGCGAAGTGGCGCGCTTCCACAGCTCGACGCAGGCGGCCACCGCTATCGCCGCTTTCTCGCCCTTGGCGATGCGCAGCGACAGCATGCCGCCAAAGCCGCCCGCCATCTGCCGCATGGCGACATCGTGGCCGGGATGGCCTGGCAGGCCGGGATAGAGAACGTCGGCCAGCGCCGGATGGCCTTGCAGGCGTTCGGCGAGAATAGCCGCAGACTTCGACTGCGCGCGCACGCGCACATCGAGCGTACGCATGCCGCGCGTCAGCAGCCAGGCATCGAAAGGGCTGAGCGCCTGCCCGAGATGGCCGCGGTTCTTGACGATGCGCCGCCACAGCGGCGTTTCCCGCGCGCAGGCGAGCGCGCCGGCGATCACATCGGAATGGCCGTTGAGATACTTGGTCGCCGAATGCATGACGATGTCCGCGCCGAGCGCAAGAGGCCGCGTCAGGATCGGCGTCGCCACCGTCGAGTCGACGCAGAGGATGGCGTCGGCGGCATGCGCGATCTCGGCAACCGCCGCGACGTCGGTCACCGTCCACATCGGATTGCTCGGCGTCTCGATCCACAACAGGCCGGTGCGGCCGGGCACGACAGCAGCCCGCACCGCATCGAGATCGGAAGTCTCGACGAACGTGACGGTGTGACCGTAGCGCCCGATGTCGCGCAGCCAGGAGCGGAAGCCCCAATACATCACCTGTGAGGCGACAATGTGGGTCGGCCTTTCCAGCCCGAGAATGACGGACGTCGCCGCCGCCATCCCGGAGCCGAACAACAGCGCCTGCTCGGCGCCTTCCAGCGCGGCGATCAACTGTTCCGCCTGTTGCACGGAGACATTGTCGGTATGCCCATAGACATGGCCGGAGCGATACCCGTTGTCCGGGTCGCGCACGTAGGTGGTGGACATGTGAATGGGCGGAACAATGCCCTTGGTGACGGGTTCGCCCACGACAACGCCTTGAGCGACCAAGGTGCGCGCGCTCAATCTGGCTCTGGTGAGGTCATCCATGAGAGCTACAACCGTGTTGCGCCGCGGCAGTTCCAGCGAATCTTCTGCTAGCGTCGGCCGAGGGCGATAAGGGTTTTTTCGTGAAGCCCGATCGGACTGCCGTCGGACGGCTGCCACGTCGGCGCCTCGTCGAAATCGTGACGGGTGAATTCCAGCGCATCGAGCTGCCGGCCGAGGATCGCCACCGACTTGATCGGCACCGCCACCGGCCGTTTTCCCCTCTCCGTGTGCAGCCAGCCGAGCCAGGCGCTGTATGGCACGATGAGGTCGATCTCGCCGTCGGGCCGGCGCACCACGCTTTTGACATAACCAATCGTCGAATCGTCAAAGTCCAGAACCGGCAAGCCGATCAGATCGCCGACCTTCACCGGCTGCGGAAAGCGCCTTCTGAATTTCTCGTCGAGGCTCGGCTCGCCGTCTTTCTCGTGCGCAGCATTTTTCGATTCCGCACTCTGCGCATCGTCGTCCTGCGCATTATGCCGGGGCGGCTGCGGGCCGCCGGACGCGATCTGCACCAGGCCATCCGCAGCCGACGCAGCGGCCGTTTGCGCGAGCAGCGGCAGCGGCGCCAGCGTCCATGCGGCAAGCGCCATGCCGACAACCGCTCGATTAAACAACCGCAATTTGGCGCCTCCGGATAACATGCCCGTGACTTGAGGAGTTACACGAGATCGTGTGTTGCGCGTCAAAAGCCGTTTCCGTTCTATGCCGCCATCAAATCGACGCGGACATTGCTGCTTCGACGGGGCCGAGATTTCATGGACGACAGCTTCACGGTCAAATCAACTCGCCGTCATCGCCTGCATCCGGGCGGCCTGCGCGTCATGCACTGGCTCAACGCGCTGGCGATGGTCCTGCTGATCATGAGCGGCTGGAAGATCTATAACGACGAGGTGCTATTTGGCTGGCTGCACTTTCCCGATGCGCTGACGCTCGGCGTGTGGGCGCAACACGGCCTGCAGTGGCATTTCTTCGCCATGTGGATCCTCATGGTGAACGGCGTGATCTAT
>JAHCKF010000342.1 GCA_026125925.1 Pseudolabrys sp. | reverse complement strand
GAGCAATAGCTACAGATGATCTCGTTCTCGTCGCCCATGTCGCAGAAGATATGCGGATGGTCATAGGGCGGCGTCGCGCCGACGCACATGAACTCCTTGGCGCCGATCTCAATGACCGGCACGCCCGGATCGTTCTGGAAATGGGGGACGACGTGTTCCGCCATGGCCGCTTCTGCCTTCGTCTGATGACACCGATTTGCTCGGCACCATAGCGACAGGCTCGCCATATATCTAGCGCTCATCATTCGTTAGTCTTGGCCGGAGAATCGCCGGAACCGCGTTGATTCGGCTGAGTTTTTCCCTTGTCGAAGGGCCGCGCGCGGGACTGCGCGGCCGTTATCCCCAGGCGGACGCGTGACCGCCGCGGAGACGAGCAGGACGCATGCGCGACGCCGAAGGATTCGCTCCCGAACGGGTACAGCTGCGCGTCGCGCGCCAGCATCGGCTGGCGCCGGTGTTGCTGCTTGCCGCGCTGCTGGCGATTGGCGCCGCCGTCGCCGTGCCGCGCGGCTTCGAGGCCGGCCACCTGTTTGCCATCGAGGACGATCCGGCGGCGATCGCCGACCTCGCGCTCGACCGGAGCTTCAACAGCTCGGTGGCCACCCGCGAGATCGAGGCGGCGCTGGCGGCAAAGGACAGCGATCTCGCCCAGAGCTTTGTCGATCTCGCCGCCGAGCGGAAGGTCGCGGTCGATCAGGCACTCATCGACAAGACCAAGGCCGCTGTCGCCGAGGATGCGAGCGCGGGACACGCGGCGCAGAGCTTCGCTTACGGTCTCGTTACCGGAGAGCCCGATGATATGGCGGGCTTTGCCGGCACTGCGCTCGGCGATCTGTTCGTGTTCGGCGACATCCGCGACGCGGTGCGCGAGGGCTCCCGGCTGGCGACCGGGCAGGACGCGGATGAACTGATCCTCGGGCTCGCCTGTGTCGGCCTTGCCATCACCGCCGGCACCTACGCGACGATGGGCGCCACCGCGCCGGTGCGTGTCGGCCTGACGGTCGCAAAGGTGGCGCGCAAGACCGAGCGCTTAAGCGCCGGGATGATCGCGCGCGTCTCCCGCATGCTGCGCGGCGTCGTCGATTGGGCGGCGATCAAGCGCGCCGCAAGCAGCTTCTCGATCACCGAGCCGCAGGTCGCGGCGCGCGCCGCGCGCGACGCGGTCAAGCTCGAGCGCGCCGGCGGTCTCCTCGATCTCGGCCGCGACATCGGCCGCGTTCAGACGAAAGCCGGCACCCGTGCCGCGCTCGACGGGCTCAAGATCGCGGAGAGCCCGGCGGAAATGGCGCGCGTCGCCAAGCTCGCCGAGAAATCCGGCAGCCGTACCCGTGCCATCCTCAAGACCGCCGGGCGTGGCGCCATCGCGCTGTCGCTTGCCACCTTCAACCTGACGAGCTGGATCGTGTCCGCACTGTTCACGCTTGTCATGTTCGTCGCCTCGCTCAAGAGCATGACCGAGCGCGGCGCGCGCCGCTATTTCCGCTATCGCAAGCGCCGGCGCATGGACCGCGAGGCGGCGGCGACGTTTCCGGCGTGATCTGGCATTTGCGTCTTTGGACAGGGCGGTTTATTGCACCGTCATGCCCGGCTTCATGCCGGGCATCCACGTCTTAAGGCCAAAAGCAAGACGTGGATGGCCGGGACAAAAGGGCGGTTACGCCCGTCTTTCGACGGGCTATGCCCGGCCATGACGGAGAAAATGCGAATGCCAACTTTCAAAAACGGCAGCGTCGAAATCGCCTATCTCGATCAGGGCGAGGGCGACCCCATCATCCTCGTGCACGGCTTTGCCTCGACCAAGGAAATCAACTGGGTCAATCCGTCTTGGTTCACGACGCTGGGGCGCGCCGGCTATCGCGTCATCGCGCTCGACGACCGCGGCCACGGCGCGTCGGAGAAGTTGTACGATCCGGCCGATTACGACACCGAGAAGATGGCTGACGACGTGCGCGCGCTGATGGATCATCTCGGCATCCAGCGCGCCGACGTCATGGGCTATTCGATGGGCGCGCGCATCACCGCATTCCTCGCGCTCAAGCATCCCGAGCGCGTACGTTCGGCGATCCTCGGCGGTCTCGGCATGCATCTGATCGACGGCGTCGGCCTGCCGACCACGATTGCCGATGCGCTGGAAGCGCCGTCGCTCGCCGACGTCACTGACAAACAGGGCCGCGTCTTCCGCGCCTTTGCCGACCAGACCAAATCCGACCTGCGCGCGCTGGCCGCCTGCATCCGCGGCTCGCGCCAAGTGATGAGCCGCGAGCAGTTCTCGTCACTGAAGCCGCCGATTCTCATCGCCATCGGCACCAAGGACGACGTCGCCGGCTCGGCGCACGAACTGGCGGCGCTGATCCCCGGCGCGCAGGCCCTCGATATCCCGGATCGCGACCACATGCTCGCGGTCGGCGACCGGGTCTACAAGGCCGGCGTGCTCGATTTCCTTAACCAGCGCCCCTGAATCCGGCTCTCAACGCCACTCCCGCAAAAAAGCCTAGCTGTTCTTCGCGTGTCCTCTGGCGGCATTCGTGCTAAGGATTATGTGAGGGGTTGAGAGGCATTCGGAGAATAATATTCTATGGCGCTGCATCAGACCCGGGCCAAGGCCCTGAACACCGTCGATCCCGTCTGGACCCGCATCCGTACCGAAGCCGAAGACATCGTGCGCCGCGAGCCGGAGCTCGCGAGCTTCATCTACGAGACCATCCTGCATCACGACACGCTGGAGACCGCGGTCGCGCATCGCGTCAGCCAGCGGCTCGAACATGCCGATGTGTCGAGCGACCTGATCCGTCAGGCCTTCGCCGACGCCATCGACGACCAGCCATCGCTCGGCGAGGATTTCCGCGCCGACATCGTCGCCACCATCGATCGCGACCCGGCGGCCAACCGCCTCATCGAGCCAGTTCTGTATTTCAAGGGCTTCCACGCCATTCAGACCTATCGCCTGGCGCATTGGCTGCTCGGCAAGGGCCGCAAGGATTTCGCGCTGTACCTGCAGAGCCGCTCGTCGGCGGCGTTCCAGTGCGACATCAACCCGGCGGCGAAGATCGGCCGCGGCATCTTCCTCGACCACGCCACCGGCCTCGTCGTCGGCGAAACCGCGGTGATCGAAGACAACGTCTCGATCCTGCACGGCGTGACGCTCGGCGGCACCGGCAAGGAACACGAAGACCGTCACCCGAAGATCCGCCAGGGCGTGCTGATCGGCGCCGGCGCCAGCATTCTCGGCAACATCGAAGTCGGCCGCTGCGCCCGCGTCGCCGCCGGTTCGGTGGTCATCAAGCCGGTGCCGAACAACGTCACCGTGGCCGGCGTTCCCGCCAAGGTGGTCGGCGAGGCCGGGTGTTCCGAACCGTCGCGGTCGATGGACCAGATGCTGTCGGGCATCCTGCTCGACGGCTGAAAAGCCGCGATCTGACGGGTTGCTTTGCGACGTCCAATCGGGCAACTAGCTCGGACATCCTTTTCGCCGATTTGTCAGGGAGCGCTCCGGTGGACGTCCAGGAAGTTTCGAAACTCGACGCCTATCTGAAGAAGACCTTCGGCAATCAGACCATTCGCGTCGTGCCGAAGTCCGACGACATGGCCGAAGTTTTTGCCGGCGAGGACGATCTCGGCGAACTGACGTCCGATGAGGACGAGGGCGAGAAGTCGTATAACTTCCGCATGGTTATCCAGGTGTCGAACGATCCGGCGATGCAGCCGGTGCCGACGCTGAACGCCTACCTGCGCAAGAAGTTCGACAACGACAAGATCCGCGTCGTGACGCGGCCGAAGAAGATGGACTCGCTCGAAGTGTATATCGGCGACGACTTCCTTGGCGTGCTGTTCCTCGAAGC
>JAHCKF010000341.1 GCA_026125925.1 Pseudolabrys sp. | reverse complement strand
AACCCATGAAGATGACCGTACTCGCGCTCGCTGTGACCGCCACCGCTTTCGGCGCCATCGCCGCCCATGCGCAGACCACCGTGATCACCACCGAGAAGCCGGCCGTCACCGTCGAGCCGAGCACCTCGACGACCGTGACCACCAAGGAACGCACCGGCCCGCTCGGCCTCGACTCGAAGACCACCACGACGACCACCGGCTCGGGTGTCACCGGCGACTGCACGTCGAAGACGGTGCACAAGGACAATGCGCTCGGCGGTTCCAAGACCGTTCACAAGACCGACTGTCCGTAAAGTCAGCGCCGCGGCGTTCGGCGATTTCGAACGTGGCCGGCGTGTAGAAGAAAAGGCCGCCCACTGGGCGGCCTTTTTATTGTCTTCTTGTCCCGGACGCGCTGCGGCGTGAAACGCCGCTGCGCAGAGCCGGGACCTTCAAGGACCGGGTGCGTGACGGTCCCGGGTCTGCAGCGCACCGCGAAGACGCGCTGCACTGCGCCCGGGACAAGTCTTACGCCGCCTTCTCCATGTCCTTCTTCCACTCGCCCTTGGCGGCGAGCGAATTCATCTTGGCGCGATGCGTAAACGCGGCCTGCGCCGCGGCGACATTGCCGGCCTTGCCCGACCAGGCCTTCTGCGGAGCGGCCTGCAGCGCGCGGCCGTAGGAGAAGGTCAGGTTCCAGGGCAGGTTGCCGATCTTGTTCATGGCGTCGAGATGCGCGGTGGCCTCTTCATCCGACTGGCCGCCGGACAGGAAGGCGATGCCGGGCACCGCGCCGGGCACGCAGGCCTTGAGCAGCTTCACGGTCTTCTCGGCGACTTCCTGCACCGAGGCCTTCTTCGTCGACTTCTTGCCGGGCACGACCATGTTCGGCTTGAGCACGATGCCTTCGAGCGCGACCTTCTGATAGTAGAGCTGCTGGAAGGTCTCCTTGAGCATGAACTCGGTGACCATGTAGCACTGGTCGGCGTCGTGCTCGCCGTCCATCAGCACTTCCGGCTCGACGATCGGCACGATCTGGTTGGCCTGACAAAGCGCCGCGTAACGGGCCAGCGCATGGGCGTTGGTCGAGATCGCGGTGTAGCTCGGAATGCCGGCGCCGATATCGATCACCGCGCGCCACTTCGCAAAGCGCGCGCCGGCCTCGTAATACTTCGGCAGACGATCCGGCAGCTTGTCGAGGCCGGCGGTGATCAGTTCGCCCGGGCAGTTCGGCAGCGGCTTGGTGCCTTCATCGACCTTGATGCCGGGGATGGCGCCCATCTGCTCGATGATCTTGACGAGCGGCGTGCCGTCCTTGGCCTTCTGCCAGATGGTCTCGTCGTAAAGGATGACGCCGGAGATGCTGTTCTTCATCGCCTCGGCGGTGCGGAACATCAGCTCGCGATAATCGCGACGATTGTCCTCGGTGTTCTCGACGCCGATCGCGTCGAAACGCTTCTTGATGGTACCGGTGGATTCGTCGGCGGCCAGGATGCCCTTGCCGTTGGCGGTCATGGCGACCGCGACTTTGTTCAGGTCAGCGAGATTCATCAGGTGTCTCCCCTCTCGTTACTTGCCCCGGACGCAGCGCAGCGCGAAAGCGGTGCGCTGCAGAGCCGGGGCCGCGTTAAACTCGTTCGTGGCGATCCCGTCACTTCGCTCTCAAAACCTCAACCCCCGGCAGAGCCTTGCCCTCGAGCCATTCGAGGAAGGCGCCGCCGGCGGCGGAAACATAAGTGAAGCGGTCGGTGACGCCCGCGGCGTTGAGCGCCGCGACGGTGTCGCCGCCGCCCGCAACGGTGACCAGCTTGCCGGCCTGCGTCAGCTCGGCGGCCGCTTCGGCTACGGAAACGGTGCCCTTGTCGAAGGGTTCCATCTCGAAGGCGCCGAACGGTCCGTTCCACACCAAAGTCTTGGCGCGGGCCAGCACCGAGACGACGCGCTCGACGCTTCTGGGCCCGATGTCGAGCACCATGTCGGCGTCGCCGACCTCATCGACGCCGACGACGCGCGAGGGCGCATTGGCTTCGAATTTCTGCGCGACGACCACGTCGACCGGCAGCACGATGTCGCGCTTGGCGGCCTTGGCCTGTTCGAGAATCTTCTGCGCGGTCGGGACGAGATCGCGCTCGGCAAGACTTTTCCCAACCGGTTTGCCGAGCGCCAACAAAAAGGTGTTGGCCATGGCGCCGCCGATGATCAGCGCATCGACCTTCTGCAGGAGATTGCCGAGCAGTTCGAGCTTGGTCGAGATCTTGGCGCCGCCGACGATGGCGGCGAGCGGCCGCTCCGGATGCTCGAGCGCGCGGGTCAGTGCGACGAGTTCTTCCTGCATGGCGCGGCCGGCATAAGCGGGAAGCTTGTGGCCGAGGCCTTCCGTCGAGGCGTGCGCGCGATGCGCGGCAGAGAAGGCGTCGTTGACCCAGATGTCGCCAAGCTTGGCGAGCTGTTCGACGAAGGCCGGATCGTTCTTCTCCTCGCCGGCGTGGAAGCGCGTGTTCTCGAGGCAGAGGATGTCGCCGGAATGCATCGCGGCGACCGCCTTCTCGGCGGCTTCGCCGACGCAGTCGGGGGCGAAGGCGACCTTGCGCTTGATGACGCGCGCCACTTCGGCAGCGACCGGCTTCAAGGATTGCTTGGGATCGACGCCCTTCGGCCGGCCGAAATGCGACAGCAGGATCACCTTGGCGCCCTTGTCGGCGAGCTCGGTGATGGCCGGGCCGATGCGCTCGATGCGGGTGGCGTCGGTGACGACGCCGTTATCGACCGGAACGTTGAGATCGACGCGGACGAGGACACGTTTGCCTTTGACGTCGACGTGATCGAGGGTGTGGAAGTTACTCATGCTCTATCTCTTGTCCCGGGCGCAGCGCGGCATGAAATGCTGCGCTGCTGAACCGGGACCTTTACACACGCGGACTTTGGAATGGTCCCGAGTCTGCAGCGCGTCACTAACGTGCCGCGCTGCGCCCGGGACACGTGCAATCAGATCAGCTTGCCCATCGCCACGGCCGTGTCAGCCATGCGGTTGGAGAAGCCCCACTCGTTGTCGTACCAGCTCATGACGCGCACCAGCGTGCCATCCATAACCTTGGTCTGGTCCATGTGGAAGGTGGACGAGTGCGGATCGTGGTTGAAGTCGATCGAGACATTCGGGTGCGTAGTGTAGCCGAGGATGCCCTTGAGCTGCTGCTCGGCGGCGCGCTTCACCGCTTCGTTGATCTCTTCTTTCGAGGTCGCCTTCTTGGCCACGAACTTGAAGTCGATGACCGAGACGTTCGGCGTCGGCACGCGGATCGACACGCCGTCGAGCTTGCCGTTGAGCTCCGGCAGCACCAGGCCGACCGCCTTGGCGGCGCCAGTCGAGGTCGGGATCATCGACATCGCCGCGGCGCGGGCGCGGTACAGATCCTTGTGCATGGTGTCGAGCGTCGGCTGGTCGCCGGTATAGGCGTGGATGGTGGTCATGAAGCCGTGAGTGATGCCGACGGCGTCGTTGAGCACCTTGGCGACCGGCGCCAGGCAGTTGGTGGTGCAGGAAGCGTTGGAGACGACGAGGTGATCCTTCGTCAGCTTGTCGTGGTTGACGCCGTAGACCACCGTGAGATCGGCGCCGTCGGCAGGAGCCGAGACCAGGACGCGCTTGGCGCCGGCGTTCAGATGCGCCGAGGCCTTGTCCTTGGCGGTGAAGATACCGGTGCACTCGAGCGCGATGTCGATGCCGAGGTCCTTCCACGGCAGCTTCGACGGATCGCGCTCGGCGGTGATCTTGATGGCCTTGCCGTCGATGCTGATGCTGTCGCCTTTCACGGTCACTTCCTTGGGGAAGCGGCCGTGCACCGAGTCGTAGCGCAGGAGGTGGGCGTTGGTTTCCACC
>JAHCKF010000340.1 GCA_026125925.1 Pseudolabrys sp. | reverse complement strand
TCGGGCAGGAAGCGGTCGGTGATGTAGCGGTTCGACAAGGTCGCCGCGGCGACGATCGCCGAGTCGGCGATGCGCACGCCGTGATGCTGCTCGTATTTATCCTTGAGGCCGCGCAGGATCGAGATCGTGTCCTCGACCGTCGGCTCCGACACGAACACCGGCTGGAAGCGCCGGGCGAGCGCCGCGTCCTTTTCGACGTGCTTCTTATACTCGTCGAGCGTGGTGGCGCCGATACAGTGCAGCTCGCCGCGGGCGAGCGCGGGCTTCAGGAGATTGGACGCATCCATCGCGCCGTCGGCCTTGCCGGCGCCGACCAATGTGTGCATTTCGTCGATGAACAGGATGATGCCGCCGTCCGACGACGTCACTTCCTGCAGCACGGCCTTGAGCCGCTCCTCGAACTCGCCGCGATATTTCGCACCGGCGATCAGCGCGCCGAGGTCGAGCGACAGCAGTTTCTTGTCCTGGAGCGACTCCGGGACGTCGCCATTGATGATGCGCTGCGCGAGGCCCTCGACGATGGCGGTCTTGCCGACGCCGGGTTCGCCGATCAGCACGGGATTGTTCTTGGTCCGCCGCGACAGCACCTGGATGGTACGGCGGATTTCCTCGTCGCGGCCGATGACCGGATCGATCTTGCCGTCGCGCGCCGCTTGCGTCAGGTCGCGGGCATATTTCTTCAGCGCGTCATAGGCGTTCTCGGCCGACGCGGAATCGGCGGTGCGCCCCTTGCGCAGGGCCTCGATGGCGGCATTGAGATTCTGCGGGGTGACGCCGGCGGCCTTCAAGACCTTGCCGGCCTCGCTGTCCTTTTCGACAGCCAGCGCCAGCAGCAGCCGCTCGACCGTGACGAAGCTGTCGCCCGCCTTCTCGCCGGCCTTTTCGGCGGCGTCGAAGACCCGCGCCAGAGCGGGGTCGAGATAGACCTGGCCGGCGCCGCCGCCGGAAACCTTCGGCCGCCGGGCGAGCGCCGCCTCGGTCTGCTGCTGCGCCTGGCGGGAATTGCCGCCGGAACGGTCGATCAGGCCCGCCGCCAACCCCTCGGGGTCGTCGAGCAGAACCTTCAGCAGATGTTCGGGGGCGAATTGCTGATGGCCCTCGCGCAGGGCCAGAGATTGCGCCGACTGGACAAATCCGCGGGCGCGGTCGGTGTATTTCTCGAAATTCATCGTCTAACTCCCTCGGCCCATAAAGGCACCGTCGAATTCAGGCCCCTTTGGAGGCGACCTGTTGATCCTTATGTGGGAACCACTTTGCCGGTTTGAAGGGCCGCCCGGCTTGATATACGTCAGGAATAACCCTCCGTTACCTGCGCGGTTTCCATGACAGACCCGGCCATTATCGACGCAATCTACCGCTACCCGGTTAAGGGCCTGTCGCCGCAGAAGCTGCCCCGGGTGGCCCTGACCGCCGGACTGACCCTGCCGGCCGACCGGCTCTATGCCATCGAAAACGGCCCGACCGGCTTTGACCCCGCAGCGCCGGCCTATTTCCCCAAGACCCGGTTCCTGATGCTGATGCGCAACGAGCGCCTGGCGGCTCTCAAGACCGACTACGACGAGGCCAGCCATACCCTGACCATCGTCCACGAGGGCCGCGAGGCGGTGCGCGCCGACCTGCGGACCAAGGAGGGCCGGCTGGCGGTCGAAGCCTACTTCCGAAAGTTCATGCCCGCGGAACTCAGCGGCCCGCCCAAGGTGCTGTCGGGCGAAGGCGCCCCCGGTGGCCCGCACAGTTTCTCCGACGTCGCCAAGAAGGTGGTGTCGATCATCAACCTCGCCTCGGTCGCCGCGCTGGAAAGCGCCGTCGGCCAGCCGGTCGATCCGCTGCGCTTCCGCGCCAATCTCTATGTGCGCGGCTGGCCGGCCTGGCACGAGTTCGAGCAGCTCGACCGCGAAATCCATGTCGGGAACAAGGTCCGGCTCAAGGTGGTCAAGCGCATCGTCCGCTGCGCCGCGACCAATGTCGATCCGGTCACCGCGGCGCGCGACCTCAACATTCCGAAGACGCTGATGCAGACCTTCGATCACATGGATTGCGGCATCTATGCCGAGGTCATCGAGGGCGGCGAGATCGCCACCGGCGACACGCTCAAGGTCAACGCGCTGGTCTAACGCACCATCACGCGCGCCGCCTCGCGGCTTTCGACCCGCACTTCGCGGTGCTTCGGCGCTTGCTGTTGCGGCACCGGCTGCCGCGCGGCCTGCTGCTGCACCACCGGCGGTTTCGGCTGAGGTTTGGCAACCGGCTTGGAAGCTGGGCCGTGCTCCTTCAGGCCGAGAAATTCGGCGAGCGCCGGGTCGAGCGGAACGTCGCGTCGCGACAGCGACGGCGGCACCGGACGAGGCTCCGGACCCGTGCCACGCGGCCGCCCCTTGGCGTTGTATTCGCTCTCGATCACCGCCAGCAGTTCTGCGATCGGCGAATCCAGTTCTTTGTTGCTGCCGCGCGCCACGTTGCCGGCGACCTGCGTGGTAGCTCGGCGGTCCGTCGGCATCACGTAGGCGATGACGCGCGAACGCGGATAGATCGCCTCGCCGACTTTGCGGCCATGATTGCCGGAAATGATGATCGGGTTGCCGTTGGCATCGATGCCGGAAACGACGCCGACATGGCCGCCATTCTTGCCGCGGGTGAGCACGGCGATGGCGCCGACGCGCGGCTCGGAAACGCGGCGGCCATATTGCGCGAAAGACCGCGCGGCGTCGGAATTGGTGCCGCTATAGCCCGCCTTGGCCAGAACCATGTTCATGAAGGTCGCGCACCACAGCCGCGAACGGTCGGTCGGGTTGGTGCCCATGTATTTGCGCGCCTCGCTCACCAAAGCCGGCCAGCCCATCGCCGGCGCCTTCGGCGGCGCGGCGATCGCAGTACTGCGCAGGCGCTCGGCGTTGTTGTGGCGCTGCGCACGATGCGCAATCGACTTGTTCTTCACCGGCGCCGCAGCGGCCGCCTTCGGCTTCGCCGCCGGCAGCGGCTGGCCGAGCGCCGGGCCCGCAATCACCCAAAGGGCGACGCCGCTCATTGCGATCATCATCCGCATGGTACGCATGGACATTCCCCGAATTCCCAAATGTTCTTGCGCACGGCGCAATGCACCGGGCTTACATCTGGAGATAGCACGGAGAATTTTCGGCAAATGATCGGATTGAATTAACGGTGAAGTGGTTTACGGCGCGCCGCGCTTAACCATCGGCGTAAACCACGCGCGGGCTTTTAACCGAGCGTGAGGCGGAGACACACCAATTCGATCTCTGTCATCACCGGGCTTGTCCCGGTGATCCCGCTTAGGTGGGGCACAGTGCGTTCCTAAGCGGGATGGCCGGGTCAAGCCCGGCCATGACAATAAGAGGACCATCTTCTTAATTTCGCCCGCCCGACGTTTCCTTTGCCTTCACCGCCGGTCTTTCCTATCTATGCCCTGCCATGACGACGTCGCCCAAAGCCCCCGACCTCACCGCGCTGCGCAAGGACATCGACCGGATCGATGAGGCCGTGCACAAGCTGCTGATGGAGCGCGGCGACATCATCGACCGCCTGATCGAGGTCAAGAAGAGCCAGGAAACCGGCTCGGCGTTCCGGCCGATGCGCGAGGCGCAGATGATGCGCCGCCTGGTCGAGCGCCATAAGGGCATCCTGCCGCTCGACACGGTCGAGAGCATCTGGCGGGTCATCATTGCCACCTTCACCTATGTGCAGCAGCCTTTCGCGGCGCATGCCGACTTCTCGGCCGGCGATGCGCAAATGCGCGATTCCGCGCGCTTTCATTTCGGCTTCACCGTGCCGCTGGTGCCGCATATGGGCGCCGCCGGGGTCGTCGCCGCGGTCTCGGAATCCAAGGGCGATCTGGGTCTCGTGCCGGTG
>JAHCKF010000034.1 GCA_026125925.1 Pseudolabrys sp. | reverse complement strand
GCCCACGCGATCTATTTCGAAGCGCGCGACGAACCCGTGACGGCGCAGATCGCGGTGGCGCAGGTCGTCCTCAACCGCGTCTTCTCGCCGTACTATCCGAACGACGTCTGTGGCGTCGTCTATCAGAACAAGCACCGGCATCTGGCCTGCCAGTTCACCTTCGCCTGCGACGGCAAGTCCGAAGCGATCAAGGAGCCCGAAGCCTACGACCGCGCCATGAGCATCGCCCGCGATTCGCTCGACGGCAAATTGTGGATGCCCGAGGTGGCCAAGTCGACGCACTATCACGACGACTGGGCACATCCGAACTGGGTGCGCGAAATGAAGAAGATGGACAAGCTCGGCGGCCTCATCTTCTACCGGCCGCGCAACTGGGGCGACGGCGCCGAAGAGCCGAAGTGGGGCGACGCCAAGTTCACCCGGCTTGAAACCCGCCGCCTCAACGAGGTCTTTGGTTCGGCCGGCCGCTAGACCGTCAGCCCGCGCGGCGGTCCGAACCGATTTTCCTCAATCATTTCCGCAGCAGCCATGCATCCTGCATATGGCTTTGATCACGAATATTCGTTTGGGTCCGCCGGGTGTGCGTTACTATGTTGCGCCTCCGCGCTAGTTTGACGCGGCCACACAGATTCGCCGGAGCCCGCCGATGTCCGCCCAAACCGCAGCACCTTCGTCCTCGATGGGGTGGCGCACGCCAGCCGTGATCATCGTCTGCGGCTGCATCATCGCGCTGCTCGGTTTCGGACCGCGCTCCGCGCTCGGCTTCTTCCTTACCCCGATGTCGCAGCTCCATAACTGGGGCCGCGACGTGTTCGCCTTTGCCCTGGCGGTGCAGAACCTGCTGTGGGGCGTCGGTCAGCCTTTTGCCGGCGCCATCGCCGACCGCTACGGCCCGACCCGGGTGCTGGCGGGCGGCACGCTGCTCTACGCGGCGGGTCTGTTCCTGATGGCCTATTCGACCACGCCGACGACACTCACCTTGTCCGCCGGCGTGCTGATCGGTTTCGGCCTGTCGGGCTGCTCTTTCACCATCGTGGTCGGTGCCTTCGGCAAGCTGCTGCCGGATGAATGGCGCTCGACGGCTTTCGGCCTCGGCACCGCAGCCGGCTCGTTCGGTCAGTTCCTGTTCTCGCCGCTGGCGGTCGCACTGATCGGCTCGGTCGGCTGGTACGGGGCGCTGATCGTCTTCTCGGTGCTGATGCTGATCATCCTGCCGCTGTCGATCGTGCTGGCGGCGCCGCCCAAGGCGGCAACTGCCGCGGCGGCTGCTCCGGCGCAGTCCTACAAGCAGGCCCTGACGGAGGCGTTCGGCCATCGCAGCTATGTGCTGCTGGTGCTCGGCTTCTTCACTTGCGGCTTCCAGCTCGCCTTCACGACCGTCCACTTGCCGGCCTATTTGCTCGATCGCGGCCTGTCGGCGGAGGTCGGCGGCTGGACAGTGGCGGCGATCGGTCTGTTCAACATCGTCGGCTCGATCACATCGGGCTATCTCGGCTCGCGCATGCCGAAGCGCTACATCCTGTCGATCATCTATTTCGGCCGCGCTGCCTCGATCGCCGCCTTCGTGTTGCTGCCGGTGACGACAACGACAACGCTGATCTTCGGCGCGGTGACGGGTCTGTTGTGGCTGTCGACGGTGCCGCCGACGTCGTCACTGGTCGCGGTGATGTTCGGCACGCGCTGGCTCGCCATGCTGTTCGGCATCGCCTTCTTCAGCCACCAGGTCGGCGGCTTCCTCGGCGTGCTGCTTGGCGGTCTCGCTTACGACCACTTTGGCACTTACAATCCGGTATGGTGGCTCGGGGTCGCCTTGGGCGTCCTGTCCGCGATCATCAACCTGCCGATCGTCGAGAAACCGGTGGCGCGGCCGCTGGTTCCGGCGGCGGCCTAAAACAGTTGCGCGCGGCGCCGCCGCGCGCGACAACCTGCGCCCAGGTTCACGAAAACTGAGCGAGGCGCAGACGTGTCGACATTCAAGGCTATGGTCATCGAGAAGGCCGACAGCGGCACCAAGGCGGCGCTGGCCGATTTCGACGAAGCCAACCTGATGGACGGGGATGTCACCGTCCGGGTCGAATACTCCACCGTCAATTACAAGGACGGCCTGGCGCTCACCGGCAAGGCGCCCGTGGTGCGCCGTTTCCCGATGATCGCCGGTATCGATTTCGCCGGCACCGTCGAGAGCTCGAATCATCCGGACTGGAAGGCGGGCGACAAGGTCATCCTCAACGGCTGGGGCACCGGCGAAACCCATCTCGGCGCCTTCGCCGAGAAGTCGCGGGTCAAGGGCGACTGGCTCGTGCGCCTGCCGGCGACCATGAGCACACGCGAGGCGATGGCCATCGGTACTGCCGGCTTCACGGCAATGCTGTGCGTCATGGCTCTGGAGAAGCACGGCCTGACGCCGGCAAGCGGCCCGATCGCTGTCACCGGTGCCGCCGGCGGCGTCGGCTCGGTCGCGGTATCGATCCTCTCCAAGCTTGGGTTCTCGGTGAGCGCGGTAACCGGGCGCCCTGCGGAGGCCGACTACCTGAAAGGGCTGGGGGCCTCCGAAATCGTCGAGCGCGCCGCGCTCACCGGCCCGGTGAAACCGCTGGCCAAGGAACGCTGGGCCGGTGGCGTCGATTCCGTCGGCTCGACCACGCTCGCCAACCTGCTGTCGATGATCCGCTATGGCGGGGCGGTCGCCGCCTGCGGCCTCGCCAGTGGCATGGATCTGCCGGGATCGGTTGCGCCTTTCATTTTGCGCGGGGTGTGTCTTTTGGGCATCGACTCGGTGATGTGCCCGCTGCCGAAGCGGCAGGAAGCTTGGAAAAGGCTGGAAAACGACCTCGACCGCCAAAAATTGGCCGCCATGACCCGGGAAATCGGCCTTTCCGATCTGCCCCAGGCTGCGGCCGACATCGTTGCCGGGCAGATCCGGGGTCGCGTCGTGGTCAAGATCGGGTAAACTCCATTCAGGATTTGCCAACGATCGTTAGGCATAATCCGCAACATGTTTTCTAGCGGGCGGAAGCCCGCTAATCTTCTGTTGTGGCGTCAGTCGGAGTTCCGTGATGTTGCGTGTGGGTGCTTGCGTGATCGGCCTGTTGGCCGCGCTGCCGTCGATGGCTTCGGCCGAAGAACTGACGGCGGAGCAGGCCCGGCACTTCGTTGTTGGCAAGACCTTCAATTATAGCTGCTTTGAAGGCACCCGCGGCCGCGGCCGCGTGTTGCATGACGGCTCCGTGGTCGGTTCGATTCAATTCCAGGGCGCCGGCAAGGTGCGCTACGCAGCGCTGCCGGCCAACACGTTGCACGTGAAGGACGGTTCGGTCTGCGCGACGCTCAAGGGCCTGCCAATCGAGCCGTGCTTCCGCGTCACCAAGGTCGACGAATACACCTTCCGCGGCGCGATCTCGGGTCTTGGCTTTGCCTACTGCGAATTCACGCGGCGGCCGACGCGGTCGGCCAGCGTGTCGGAGGATAACGGGCCGCTGAAACTGCGCTCGTCCTTCGCGGCTGGAAACAACTGACGCTTACGCCTTCGCCGGAAACACCATGCAGGTCGTCGTGGCGTGGGCGTAGAGCTTGCCGCTCAGATCCTTTAGATCGCCTTCCGACGTCGCCACGCTGCGGCCGCGATGGATGACACGGCCTTCGGCGCGCACCGGGCCGGTATCCTTGGTCAGCGGCCGCACGTAATTCAGCTTCAGTTCGAGCGTCGTCCAGCTATCGCCCTTCTGCATGGTCGTATAGATCGCGCAGGCGAGCGCCGAGTCGAGCAGGGTCGCGGCGAAGCCGCCGTGAACGGTGCCGATTGGATTGTAGTGCCGCAACTCCGGCAGGCCTTCGAACACAACGCGGTTCGGCTCCGCCTCGGCCAGATGAAAGCCGAGCACTTCCGAGATCGGCGGCTGCGGGATGTCGCCCGCAATGATGCCCTTGAGAAAGCTCAGCCCGTCATGGGAACGGAGAACTTCGGGATCGACCAGTCCGTAGTGCAGTGTCGTCATGTTCTGCCCCCCGCGTGCAAGCTTGACCACACGCTGCCTTCGTTCATGTCAGCTCCAGACGGAACGGATGGCCTTCCATGGCTTCCTGGCCACGGCCGAGCGCCTCGACGGCGCGGATCATGCGGCCATCGCGTTTGAGGATGTCATCCGCGATGGCGACGATGCGTTTGTTGGGCGCGGCGGTCGGAGAGGCGGCGCGGATGGCGCGTGCAATGTAGGCTTCATCTCGCTGCGGGCTCAGCGCGCAGGCGGCGGTGAAGGCCGCCGCGGTCGAGCGGCTGATGCCGGCGAAGCAATGCACCACCATCGGCGTCGAACGGTCCCAGGCTTGCGCGAAATCGATCAGGCGCAGGACGTGCTCCTGCGCCGGCACGGTAAAACCGTCTTCGGCATCGACAATGTCATCAACCGCGAGAATGAGGTGATTATCGGCCGTAATATGCGCCGGCCGCGTCACGCGGTCGGTCAGGCGCAGCAGCGTGACGATGTGCAGCGCCTTGGTCTCTTCGACCGTTTTATAAAGACGTGCCAACGAGCAGACATGGATCATAACGTCTATCTATGCCGAACCGGCGGGCTTGAGAAGGCTCAGTTCCGTAGCAGTTTTTCCACCCGTTCGGCAAAGCGCCTGGCCGCGGTGGACGCCGGCCAGGGGGTGAGGTAATCGCGCTCGATGGCGGCCGAAAACTTCGGCGGCTGGCCGAAGAATTTGCGGGCCTCGGCCTCCTCGAAACCGGCAAGGCGCGTCGATTCGAGATACGCCGCGTTGCGGTCGGCGGCCTTGATGAGTTTGGTCCAGGTTTCCGGCAGTTTGGCCGGCAAGCCGAAGCGCAGATGGATGGCGGCGAGCAGGCGGTTTTCCACGACCTTGTAGCTATCGCCGATCACGGCCTTGAAGGGCGAGATCATGTCGCCGATCACGTATTCGGCGGCGTCGTGCAGCAGGATGGCCAGACGCATGCGGTTGTCGAGATTGGGCGATTTGGCGCGAGCCAAAGTCTCGACCAGCAGCACATGCTGCGCCACCGAAAAAATATGCGCGCCCTTGGTCTGACCGTTCCAGCGCGCGACGCGGGCCAGCCCATGGGCGATGTCGTCGAGTTCGACGTCGAGCGGCGAGGGGTCGAGCAGGTCGAGCCGGCGGCCGGACAACATGCGCTGCCAAGCCCGTACAGACTTTGCACGAACGGATTTGGCGGGCGGCAGCGGCGCCGCGCTCGTTGCGGGGGCAGGCTTCTTCATCGCTTCTTCTTGGCGTGTTTCGTTGCCAGCTTGTTGCATTCGGCGTGGCACCAGCACGTCACTTCGTGATCGTTGACCATACCGACCGCCTGCATGAAGGCATAGACGATGGTCGGGCCGACGAACTTGAAACCGTGGCCGATGAGTTGCTTCGACATCGCCTTGGACACCGGCGTTTCGGCGGCGGGCTTCTGGCCGCCGCGCAATTTGGTGTCGATCGGCTTGCCGCCGACGTGCTCCCACAGCATCGCGGAAAAACCCGGGCCGCTCTCCATGATTCTCAGATAGCCGCGCGCCGACAGGATCGCGCCCTCGATCTTGGCGCGGTTGCGCACGATGCCGGCGTCCTGCATCAGCCGCTCGACTTTCTTCGGCGTATAGCGCGCGATCTTCTCCGGCTCGAAGCCGTCGAAGGCTTTGCGGAAATTCTCGCGCTTGCGCAGGATGGTGATCCACGACAGCCCGGCCTGGAAGCCGTCGAGGATCAGCTTCTCGAACAGCGCGCGGTCGTCCCATTCGGGCACGCCCCATTCATGGTCGTGATAGGCGACGTAGAATGGGTCGGCCCCGGGCCACGGGCAGCGCTTCAAGCCATCGGGATGCAGAATCGTCTTTTGAACGGCCATGGCGAAGATATAGCGCCTCTCATTGACCTTGTAATCTCAGGCGGGCGGCTCGTTCTTGACGAAATCCACGAAGGCGCGCAGCGGCGCCGGCATGTGCCGCCGGCTCGGGAAATAGAGATAGGGCCCGGGAAAGCTGATCGACCAGTCGGCGAGAATCTCGGTGAGAGCGCCGCGCTCGATTTCGGGACCGACGAACTCCGCGAAGCTGTAGACAATGCCGAGACCGGCCGCGGCGGCGGCCAGTTCCAGTTCAATGTTGGAGCCGATCAACGGTCCCGCCGGGCTGATTTTCACCGCGCGGCCGCCGCGCTCGAACTCCCACACCGAGGAACGGCCGCTGGCGAAGCGGTGGCCGATGCAGGCGTGATTGACGAGTTCGCGCGGATGCCGCGGCGTGCCGTGGGCGGCGAGATAGTTCGGCGATGCTGCCGCGACGTAACGCTGCGTGCGCGGTCCGATCGGGATCGCGATCATGTCGCGCTCGAGCTTCTCCTCATAGCGGATGCCGGCATCGAAGCCCTCGGCGACCACGTCAATGAAGGTGTTGTTGGCGGCGATCTCCATGCGGATGCCGGGATGCGCCACGAGGAAGCGCGCGACGATGGCGGGCAGGATCTTCTCGGCGACAATTTCCGGCACGTTGAGGCGCAAGGTGCCGGCCGGCCGGTCGCGCTGGCTCTTCGCCGCCGTCAATGCACCTTCGATATCGGACAGCGCCGGTGTAAGCTGTTGTAGCAGGCGCTCCCCGGCCTCCGTCGGAGTCACGCTACGCGTGGTGCGGTTGAGCAGGCGGACGCCGAGGTCCGCCTCCAGCCGCTTCAGCGCTTCGCTCAGCGACGATGCCGAGACGTTCCGTAGGCTGGCCGCACCGCGGAAGCTGCGGGCTCGGGCGACGGCCGTGAATGCGTCGAGATCGCTCAGGTTGACCGGGGCCATTGTTCGAATTTCCGTACAGGCTATTCCGATAATATCGGATTATCGAACGCGAAGCGAGACCGCATATTCCGCGCATCGACGCCACCGGGCGTCGCCAAGCGAGGAGTTCGAAGCCATGAAAACCCGTCAGTTGGGTCGCACCGGCCCGCGCGTCTCCGAGATAGGGCTCGGCGCCATGGGCATGTCGGCACTCTATGGGCCCGCTGACCGGGCCGAGAGCATCGCCACCATCCACGCCGCGCTCGAAGCCGGCATCACGCTGATCGATACCGGCGACTTCTATGGCATGGGTCACAACGAGATGCTGATCGCCGAGGCGCTGAAGGCCGCGCCGGCGAGCCGCCGCGGCAACGCCGTCATCAGCGTCAAGTTCGGCGGCCTGCGCGGCCCCGATGGCGTTTGGACCGGTTACGACGCGCGGCCGGCGGCGGTGAAGAACTTCGCCGCCTATTCGCTGCAGCGGCTTGGCGTCGATGCCATCGATATCTATCGGCCCTCGCGGCTCGATCCCACGCTGCCGATCGAGGACACCGTCGGCGCCGTCGCCGATCTGGTAAAGGGCGGCTATGTGCGCCACGTCGGTTTGTCCGAAGTCGGCTCCGACACCATCCGCCGCGCCGCCGCCGTCGCACCGATCAGCGACCTGCAGATCGAATATTCGCTCATCTCGCGCGGCATCGAAGACGGTATCCTGCAAACGACACGTGAGCTCGGCATCGGCATCACGGCCTATGGCGTGCTATCCCGCGGCCTGATCAGCGGCCACTTCAAGCCGGAGCAACTGTCGGCCGGCGACTTCCGCGCTGCGAGCCCGCGCTTTCAGGGCGACAACGCGCAAAAGAACCTGGCGCTGGTCGAAGCCTTGCGCCGGATCGCTGACGCCAAGGGCATCAGCGTCGCCCAGCTCGCGATCGCCTGGGTCATGGCGCAGGGCAAGGATCACGGCGGCGACATCGTGCCGCTGATCGGCGCGCGCCGTCGCGACCGCCTTGCGGAATCGCTCGGTGCGCTCGACGTGACATTGACGGAACAGGATCTCGCGGCGATCGAAAGCGCTGTGCCGAAAGGCGCCGCGGCGGGCGAGCGCTATGCCGCCTGGGGCATGTCGGCGCTCGATTCCGAGCGTGGCTGAGCGCGGGGCGCTTTATTCCGCAGCCTTGGTTTCACCCGGAAACGCGAAGCCGGCCCAGCCCGGCTTCGTCACGCGCAGAACGACGCCGCCGGACTCGATCGAGGTGCCGGCGGCGATCGCATCGGCGACGCGGTCGAGCCGCAGCAGAGCGAGGCCGCGGCCATGGGCGGCGGAGCCCATCATGCCGATCTGCTTGTCGCCCGCGGTGACATCGAGCCCCTGCATCGGCGCCGCGCCCTCGAACGTCACGGGAACGATGCGGCTGCGCGCGGTCGCGCGATGCTCGACACGCGAGACCACTTCCTGGCCGATGTAACAGCCCTTGTGGAAATCGACACCGTGGAGCTGATCCATGTCGGCTTCGTGCGGAAAGGTGTCGGCATAGATGAAGTCCTCGCCGCCGCGCGGCACGCCGAGCGCAATGCGATGCGTCTCATAGGCTTCGGCATCGCTCAGGGTGGCGCCCAAGTCGGCCGCCGCTTCTTCGGCGACCTGCGGCGGCACGATGGCGCGAATGCCGAGATCGGGCAGGCGGGGGTCGGCAAAGCACAGGCCGTATTCGGTATCGCGGGCGCCGTCCCACAGCGCCATGACGACCAGCCGGTCCGACAGGTCCTCGATCGTCACTTTGGCGCGCAGCTTGTAGAAGCCGAGCTTCTGTACCAGCGTCGGGGTCAGCGCCTTCGGCGCGTCGATGAAAAAGCCGCCGCCATCGTTGGCGCCGGCCTCGGCGATCAGAAAATCGACGATGATCTTGCCCTGCGGCGTCAGCAGAGCGGCGTAGCGCGCGCCGCCGGGCGTCAGCTTCTCGACATCGTTGGTGACCACGCCGTTGAGGAACCGCCGGGCGTCCTCACCCGTGACCCTGATCACGCCTCGGTCGGTAAGCAGCGCTGCCAGCATAAGAGGCGTCCCCATTGCATGACGTACCGGCCGGATGCCGGCGGAACTCGGAAGGTCGAACATAAGCGTTGGCGCGGTTTCCTCAACCCCGGCGTTATGGACCGAAGTTCCGGACAAAAGGAGCAGCTTGCCGGAATCGACCACGGAAAAAGCCGGGGCAAAACGAACCCGCCGCAGCGCTGCTTATTCATCAACCGCGGTACTGTTATTTGAAAAATTTTTGCGCCCGCGATGACGAGTATGTATTGCCAACCTGGTGTGGGCCTGATTAACGGTAGTTTCACACCAGCGGCGGGGCGCTGGTGTGTTTCGCACATTGGGGCGCGGGGGCACCCATGAGCCACGATCTCGTGTCGCTCACGATGACGGTGATCGGAATGGCGGACGCGGAGCGCGAGCTCTGGCGCGAAGCCGCGACCATGTCGAGCATTCCCGTCGATTTTTCGATTTGCGATGCGGCTGACGGCGTCGCCGCGCTCGGCAATGGCGGCGCCGACATCTGCATTCTTGACGGCACGCTGCCGGAACCGGTCATGGCAACGACGCTGACCTCGATAGGCGCGCTGAGGCCGGCGCCGCATGTATTTGTCTGCGCCGGGCGCCAGGGCCCGCGGCCGGACGGCGTCATGTCGGTCCTGGAAAAGCCGGCGACGGCCGACGAGGCGCGCAAAATCGTCGAGCGTTGTCTGCGCACCAAAATGCCGACCCGCGTTCTCATCGTCGATGATTCCGGCACGATGCGCAGCATCGTCCGCAAGATCCTGTCGGCGAGTCGCTTTCCGCTCGACACGCATGAAGCCGGCGAGGGGCGAGCCGCGCTCGAGCGTCTGCGCCGGGAGAATTTCGGAATTGTCTTTCTCGACCACAACATGCCTGGCCTCGATGGCCTGGCGACCTTGTGCGAGATCAAGCGGGAAACACCGGACGTCGCCGTTGTCATGATGACGACGACAGTCGAGGAGCCGGTCGTCGAGCGGGCAATGGCGGCCGGCGCCTTCGGATTCCTGAAGAAGCCGTTTTACCCAGCCGACATCGACCGTGTGCTCGACCGCTATTACGGTTTCACGCCGAGCTGAAAACCGGCGGTGTAACGGTGAAGCTAGCGCGCTTTACTGGCGCGGCTGGTCGATCGAGAACTCGCCATTGCGGATGCGGCCGGCGAGCCCTTCGGTGAAGGTCGCGGCGGCTTCCTCGCCATAGGTAGAGACGAACTCCGCCAGCGCCGTGAACAGGCAGGCCTGCGCCAGGCAATCGCCATCAACCCCGTCGAGGCGCGCTTCCGCCCAGGCTTCGTTCAAATAGGTCAGCGCCACGCGCTTCTGTTCGTGGTCCGGCACCGGCTCGCGGCTGTGCGTGGGTCGCTCGGCAGTGTCCATTATTACCCGTCCCTCTGGCGCCCGGCATCGGGACGTCAGTCCAATTTCAGTCGTGAGCCTACCACGCGGACCTTGCGGCAATAGCCCACACCTAAAGGAAAGGTTAATGCCTGTGGCTAAATGGGAACCCGCGAATCCTGGCCCCGGCGCGGCTGCCGGCCGGCACCGGGCGGCATCAGTTGGCGTAGCGAGCCGTGATGTCCCGGGCGATCTTGGCGCCTTCCTCGAGATAGCGCCTGATGGCCAGATCGGCTGCCGGTGTGCAGGTGCGGTAGGTCTGCTCGAAGCCGCGGTAACCGCGATTGAAGCGGGCGACGATCTGACGGCGCCGTTCCCCGCCGGGCGCCTCGGCGTCCAGCAGGGCCTGCATTTCATTGCGCCATTTCTGTCCTTCATTGGCGCCGCACACCGTCCGAAGATACTGCAGCGAGCCGAGGATCTCGGCGAGGCGCTGCAGGTCGGCATCATATGGAGCCGCCGGCGTATCCTGGCCGGGCGCCGCTGCCGTCTGCGCGCGCGCGGGCAAGCCCGCCATGGCGAGGCTGAAAAGGATCAGGAGGGTCGCGGTCAGTCGGCTCACGGGCAGGCTCTTGTTTGATCTTGGCGCAGATATGCGCCGCGCCGCTGCCATCCGCAAGGCGGCTAACGCTGAGGTTCGATGAGGGCGATCGCCGACTCGACGATCTCGCCGAGGCCGTCCGTCGTCTTCAGGGCGGCCAGTTCGGCCGGCCTGAGCCAGCGCGCATCGTCGAGTTCGTCGTTGAGTTTGAGGTCGCCCCCGGTCAGACGGCTGGCAAAGCACAGGATGACGAAGTGAAGCTTCACTGCGCCTTGCGCGTCGGGGACGATCGCTTCGCGGTGACCGGCAAGCGCGACCGGCTCGATATCGAGCCCGGTCTCCTCCCTGACCTCGCGGCGCACCGCCTCGTGCAAGGTTTCGCCGGTCTCCACACCACCACCGGGCAATGTGTAATGAGCGAGCGCCGGCTTGCGGGCGCGGCGCACCGCCAGCACCTTGCCGTCGCGGATGATGGCGGCGGAGACGGCGAGATAAGGGTGAGTGGGATAAGTGCGGGCGTCGTTCATGAAGTCGATGCTACACGGCGTCGCGCCGGCGCGCACGCGGCCCGGCGTTCCGGCCGGTCAACTGGCCACCTTCATGACCCGGTCGATCGCATCCTGCGGCGTCACACGGACGAGGCGAGGTGCTGATTGTTGATCACCGCGCCGGCCTGCGCCACCAGCAAGCGCAGCCATGCGGTGGCGCGATCGGCGATGATGCCGGCGCGCGCGGCGTCGGCTTCGCTGTCGAGCCGCGTGCGCGCATGTTCGATCACCGTGGTCATGGTGCCCGCGAGCGCGTCGAGCATGTCGCGCGCCACCGGATCGGCCTTGTCGTAAGCCGCGATGGCGAGGTCGCGCGCCTTGAAACCGGAATATCGGAAGTGTTCGCGGTAGTCGCGGCGCCGCCAGGCCCGCAGATCGTCGAGGCATTCGCGGCATTCGGCGGCCATGTCGAGCAACATGATCGCTTCGTTGAAATGATTGAGGTAATCGGTTGCGAGGCCGGTGGCGGGGTTTATATGTGCATCGGCGAGCCGCGCCGCCGCGGCGGCCGTGCCGCCGGCGTCACGATCTGCGTCCGGCACATCAACCGCGCCGATCTCGTGCCTCATCGACCGCTGGACCCTGAATGTTCTGTCGCCATAATTTGTTATATTCAACCAGGTTAAGGCGCGCTTAAGCGGGCCGCCGAAACAGGTCAAACCATGTGCGGCCGCTATACCCTCACCTCGTCGCCCGAAGCGCTGCGTGCGCTGTTCCGTTACGGCGAGCAGCCCAATTTTCCACCGCGCTATAATGTGGCGCCGACCCAGCCGATTCCGGTCGTGTGCTTGGTCAATGGCGAGCGCAAATTCGCGCTGATGCGCTGGGGCCTGTTGCCGTCCTGGGTCAAGGACCCGAAGGCCTTTTCGCTGATCATCAATGCGCGCGGCGAGAACGTCATCGACAAGCCGGCCTTCCGCGCCGCGATGAAGCGCCGCCGCTGTTTGGTGCCGGCGGACGGCTTCTACGAATGGAAGGCGGGCGGCACGCGCAAGCAGCCTTATTTCATCCATGCCAAATCGGGCGAACCGCTGGCTTTCGCCGGCCTGTGGGAAACCTGGACCGGACCGAATGGCGAAGAACTCGATACTGTGGCCATCGTCACGACCGACGCCAACCGCACGCTGCAGCCGCTGCACGACCGCATGCCGGTGATCGTGGCGCCGGATGCCTTCGATCTCTGGCTCAATGCCGATCACGTCGATGCGAAGACGGCGGCGGCGCTGATCGCGCCGGCGCCGGATGATCTGCTCGAGGCCTGGCCGGTGTCGACCGATGTCAATCGCGTTGCCAATGACGACGCGCATCTCATCGAGCGCATCGAACTCGTGGCTGACGCTCCACAGCCGCCACCACGCCGCCAGGCGGCCGCACCCAAACGAGCGGCCAAACCGAAAGCCAGCGACGGGCAGGGCCGCTTGTTCTGACGCTCAGGGCGTCGGGTCGCGGCCGTCGAGCCAGCGCGCCAGAATGGTGCGCGGCTGATCGAAATAGCCGAGCTTCTCGTAGAAGGTTTTCACGCCGGTGTTGTCCGGCCGCACCATCAGCATCGCCTTGACGATGCCGCGTGCCGACAGCCACTGCTCCGCGGCGCCGACCATGATGCGGCCGAAACCGCGCTTCTGGCAAACCGGGTCGACAGCCAGGTAATAGAACCAACCGCGATGACCGTCGTGACCGGTCATGATGGAGGCGGCGATCCTGCCGCCGTTACGCCCGATCAGAATGACGGAATTCGCACCCTTGCGGGCGAAGTCGATATCCGACCGCGGGTCGTTCCACGGCCGCGTCAGGCCGCAGGCCAGCCACAGCGCCACCACGGGTTCGATGTCGGCCTCGGTCATCTGACCGATGATCAATTCGCTCATCGCTCAGAGCACCTTGCCGGGATTGAGAATGCCGTTCGGATCGAGCAGGCTCTTGATGTCGCGCATCAGCGCAAGCGCCACCGGATCCTTCACCTTCGGCAGCGAATCGCGCTTGAGCTTGCCGATGCCGTGCTCGGCCGAGATCGAGCCGTGGTGTTGCAGCACGATCTTGTCCACCACGGCGTTGACATCCTTCCAGCGCGCCAGGAACGCGTCCTTGTCCGCGCCGACCGGCTGGCTGACATTGTAGTGGATGTTGCCGTCGCCAAGATGGCCGAACGGCACCGGACGCGAGCCGGGAATGAGTTTGACCACCGCCTCGGACGCCTCGGCAAGGAAGGCCGGAATCGCGGCGACTGGCACCGACACGTCGTGCTTGATCGAACCGCCTTCCGGCTTCTGCACTTCGGTCAAGGTGTGGCGCATGTGCCAGAACGAATTCGCCTGATCGAGATTGGCGGCCAGTGTGGCATCGCTCACCAGCTCCTGTTCGATGGCGTTGCCGAGGAATTCCTCGAGATTGTCGCGCAGCCCTTCGGTCTGTTGCGATGAAACTTCCATCAGCACGTACCAGGGATGCGAACCGCTCAAAGGATCGCGGACATTGTGGCCGTGCTTGAGCGCGAATTCGATGATGCCGCGGACCATGAGCTCGAAGCCGGTCACCGTGCCGGCAAGCTGCGACTGCGCCAGATTGAGCAGTTTCACCGCAGCTTCGGGCGAGGGCACGCCGAGCCAGGCGGTCTCGACGGCGCGCGGCCGCGGAAACAGTTTGAGCACCGCGGCCGTGATGACACCGAGCGTGCCTTCGGCGCCGACGAACAGGTGGCGTAGGTCGTAACCGGTGTTGTCCTTCTTCAACTTGCGCAGCAGGTTCATGACGCGGCCGTCGGCGAGCACGACTTCGACGCCGACCATCAGTTCGCGGGCGATGCCGTAGGCCAGCGCGCCGGTGCCGCCGGCGTTCGACGACAGGTTGCCGCCGATGGTGCAACTGCCTTCCGAGCCGAGCGACAGCGGAAACAGCCGGTCGACGGCGGCGGCGGCGTCCTGCGCCTTCTGCAACACGACGCCTGCCTCGACGGTCATGGTGTTCGACTGCGCGTCGACCTCGCGGATATTGTCGAGCCGCTGCAGCGACAGGATGAGTTCGCCGTCGAACGGGATCTGGCCGCCCACGAGGCCAGTGTTGCCGCCCTGCGGTACGATCGCGGTGCGTGTCTCGTTGGCGAGCTTGAGGATCGCCGCGACTTCGGCGGTCGAGCCGGGCTTGAGCATCATCGCGGTGCGGCCGTGATAAAGGCCGCGGCCCTCAATGAGATGCGGCGCCAGATCGTTCGCGTCCGTGATGGCATATTTGTCACCGACAATCGCCGCGAAGCGGGACAGGACATCGGGCGCGGGCGAATGACGCAACGGCGAGTTCATGGACGCTTCCTTCGTATGCAGTCTTCTTATGGCTTCGGCGCGGCCGCCCGCGCAAGGCGGTCGTTGATGGCTTCGCCGAGGCCTTCGTTCGGTACCGGCATCACCGCGATTGACCTGACGCCGGCGGCATCGAGCCGGCGCAGATGCGAAAACAGCTTGGCCGCGGCTTCGACCAGATCGCCCGTCGGTGAGAGATTGAGCGTCGTCCCGGCGAAGGCCGGTGGCGGGCCGAAGGCCAGCAGTGCCTCGCCCTCGCGCGGCGCGTCGGCGTTGAGCCGCACCGTCGCCCTCGGCGCATAGTGCGAGGCCAGCATGCCTGGCGCCAGCGGCGCACGCTCATCGATGGCGCGGTCGGGGGCGGCGAGCGGCCTGCCGAGGACGCGCTCGATGTCGGCGCGCGGCAGGCCGCCGGGTCGCAGCAGGGTCGGTTCGCCGATGAGGGCGACGATGGTGGATTCGACGCCGACCGGGCAGGGCCCGTCGTCGAGGATCAGGTCGATGCGGCCGCGCAGATCGGCAAGGACGTGTTTGGCGTCGGTCGGCGAGACGTGGCCGGAGCGGTTGGCCGAGGGCGCCACCACCGGCTTGCCGAAGGCTTCGAGCAGCGCCCGCGCGGTGCGCTGGGCCGGAACCCTGAGGGCGATGCTGTCCAGCCCGGCCGTTGCCAGATCGGATACCGGGCAGTCCGGCTGCTTCGGCAGCACCAGCGTCAGCGGCCCCGGCCAAAAGGCGGCGGCGAGCCGTTCCGCCTCGGCATTGAAGCGGGCAAGGCGGCGGGCGGCGTCGAGCCCGGTGACGTGGGAGATGAGGGGGTTGAAGGCCGGGCGGCCCTTGGCGGCATAGAGCCGGGCCACGGCCTCGCCGTGGGTGGCGTCGGCGCCCAGGCCGTAGACGGTCTCGGTCGGGAATGCCACCAGTCCGCCGGCGGAAAGGCACGCGGCCGCGGCCCGGATCGCGGCCGGATCGGCTGGCAAGACCCGCGTTTGCGGCTCGGCGCTCATAGCTCGCTTTCCAGGGTCAGCAGCCATTGGCTGCCTCTGTGATTGGCTACCCCGTTATCCCATGCGGGCATCCGAGGCGC
>JAHCKF010000339.1 GCA_026125925.1 Pseudolabrys sp. | reverse complement strand
GCACTCGATCTCCTTGCCGTCCTGACCGTAGACCGGGCACTTGAACGGATTGAGCGTGCCGGCGACGATGTCGGCCTCGGTCTTCTCGGCGAGCTTTTTCACGTCGTCCGGCATGTTGGTGTAGGGCGCCATCACCACCATCTTTTCCTTCAGGCCGTCCCAGGTGTCTTCCGATTTCCAGGTGCCGGCGAGCGCGGCCTTGGTCTGCTTGATGTAGTAGGGCCCCCAATTGTTGACGATGGCGGTGAGCTGCGACTTCGGCCCGAACTTGATCATGTCGCTGTCCTGACCGAAGGCATAGATGCCGCGCTGCTGCGCGACCTGCATCGCCGCCGGGCTATCCGTGTGCTGCATCAGCACGTCGGCGCCCTGGTCGGCCAGCGCCTTGGCGGCGTCGGCTTCCTTGCCGGGATCGAACCAAGTGTTCACCCAGATGATCTTGACCTTGATGTTCGGGTTAACCGACTGCGCGCCCAGCATGGTGGCGTTGATGCCGGAGATCACTTCCGGGATAGGGAACGAGCCGATGTAGCCGAGCGTGCCGGACTTCGACATCTTGGCGGCGATCACGCCCTGGATGTAACGGCCCTCGTAGAAGCGGCCGGAATAAGTGCCGAGATTGGCGGCACGCTTGTAGCCCGTGGCGTGCTCGAACTTCACCTTCGGGAACTGCTTGGCGACCTTCACCGTCGGATCCATGTAGCCGAACGAGGTGGTGAAGATGAGCTGGTGGCCGGTGCGCGCGAGTTGCACGATCGAGCGCTCGCTGTCCGGACCTTCGTTGACGTTCTCGAGATAGGTCGTCTCGATCTTGTCGCCGAGTTCCTTGACCAGCGCCTGGCGCGCCACTTCGTGCATGTAAGTCCAGCCGAGATCGCCGACCGGGCCGAGATAGATGAAGCCGACCTTCAGCTTGTCGGCGGCGGAAGCGTTCATGGCGGTTGCGGCGAGTGCCAAAGCCGCCGCCGCGGCGGTCATCAGAAGTTTCTTCATGCTCAGCTCCATGTGAAAGTGACGTCAGAGGTTGCGTGTTAGCGATCGGGCACGAACACCGTGCCGAGCGAAGCCGGGGCCACCGAGCCCGCGCCGCCCCGGGCGCGGGAGATGATGACGAGAACGATCACGGTCGCGAGATAAGGCAACGCCGTCATCAGTTGCGAGGGAATGCCAAGGCCGAGCGCCTGCGCATGCAGTTGCAGGATGCTGACCGCGCCGAACAGATAGGCGCCCGCGACCAGGCGTCCCGGCAGCCACGACGAGAACACGACGAGCGCCAGCGCGATCCAGCCGCGGCCGGCCGTCATGCCGGGGATGAAGAATGGCGTATAGGCGAGCGGCAGGAAGGCGCCGGCGAGCCCCGCGCAGCCGCCGCCGAACAGCACGGCGAGCAGGCGGATTTTCAGCACCGGATACCCGAGCGCATGCGCCGAGGTGTGGCTGTCGCCGACGGCGCGCAGGATCAGGCCGCCGCGCGTGCGGTACAGGAACCACCAGATGCCGACGACGAGCAGAACGGAGAAATAGACGAAGCCGTCCTGCGCGAACAGGATCTTGCCGATCACCGGAATGTCGGACAGGCCGGGGATGTAAAGATGCGGCGCCGGCACGATCTTCTGGCCGACGAAGCCGGCACCGATCAGGCCGGACAGGCCGACGCCGAGAATGGTGAGCGCAAGCCCCGCCGCCACCTGGTTGACCGCGAGCCCCAGCGTCAGCACTGCGAAGACGAAAGATAGCGCCATGCCGGCGGCGATGCCGGTGAGCGCGCCGATAAAGGTGGAGCCGGTGAGATACGCGCCGGCAAAACCGCAGGCCGCGCCCATGATCATCATGCCCTCCACGCCGAGATTGAGCACACCGGAGCGCTCGACGACGAGTTCGCCCGCCGACGCCAGCAGCAGCGGCGTCGAGGCGGCGATCACGGACAAAATGATGGCTTCAACGATGAGCATGCCTTGGTCTCATGCGGTCTTCTGTTGCGAGCCGATCAGGCGGATGCGGTAGAGAATGAGGCTGTCGCAGGCGAGCACATAGAACAGCAGCACGCCCTGGAACACCTTGGTGAGGTCGAGCGGGATCTTCATCGAGATTTGCGCGCCTTCGCCGCCGATGAAGGTCAGCGCCAGGAAAAGGCCGGCGATGAGGATGCCGAGCGGATTGAGGCGGCCGAGGAAGGCGACGATGATCGCCGTGAAACCGTAGCCCGGCGAGATGCCGGGTTGGAGGACGCCGACGGGGCCGGCAACCTCGATAATACCGGCAAGACCGGCAAGCGCGCCGGAAATCAGGAAGGTGAAGATCACCAGCCGGTCCGACTTGAAGCCGGCAAAGCGCGCCGCGCGCGGCGCCGCGCCGACGACGCGGATCTCGAAACCCTTGATGGTGCGCCCCAGCATCACCGCGGCGATCACCACCACGGCGAGCGTGATGATGACGCCGGCATGCAGCCGGCCGCCGTCGAGAATGACCGGCACGGTGGCCGAGGGATCGAACGACGCCGTGGTCGGGAAGTTCATGCCCTTGGGGTCGCGCCATGGGCCGCGCACCAGATAGTCCATGATCAGGTCGGCGACATAGACCAGCATCAGCGAGGTGAGAATCTCGTTGGCGCCGAAGCGTACGCGGCAGATCGCCGGGATCAGCGCCCACAGCGCGCCGCCGAGCGCGCCCATGATCAGCATGACGATCACCAGCCAGTGGCCGACATCGCTGCCGTTGGTGACGACGGCAAGATAGCTGCCGGTTACCGCGCCCATCAGGAACTGGCCCTCGGCCCCGATATTCCAGACATTGGCGAGATAGCAAAGCGACAGACCGATCGCGATCATGACAATCGGCGAGGCCTTCACCGCGATTTCCATCAGCGTATAGGAATCGGTCAGCGGCTCGACGAAATAGACATAGAGCGCCGCCAGCGGGTTCTTGCCGAGGGCCATCAGCAGGATCGACATCGTCACCAAAGTCAGCGCGATGGCCAGCAGCGGCGAGGCGAGCGCGATGAAGGTCGAGCGCTCCGCGCGTTTCTCAAGCACCAGCTGCATGCGAGACCTCCTCGACCGTCGCGGTCTCGGGCGAAGCGCCGCCCATCAGCAGGCCAAGCTTCTCGCGCGTGGCGTCGGCGCGCGCCACCGGCTCGGACAAAGTGCCGTGGAACATCACGGCAATGCGGTCGGAAATCTCCAGCAACTCGTCGAGGTCCTGGCTGATCACCAGCACGGCCGAGCCGCGGCCGGACAGGTCGAGCAGCGCCTGGCGGATCACGGCGGCGGCGCCGGCATCGACGCCCCAGGTCGGCTGGCTCACCACCAGCACGCCGGGCTCGCGCAGGATTTCGCGGCCGACGATGAATTTCTGCAGATTGCCGCCGGACAGGCTCGCGGCTTCCGGATCGCGCTTGGCCTTGCGCACGTCGAAAGTCGCGGTGGTGGCATCGACCGCCTTCAGCGTCGCCGGCCGATCGACGAAGCCGTGCTTGACCATGCGGCTCGCCGCGTGCCCCGTGAGCAGCGCGTTCTCCGACAGCTTCATGCGCGGCGCGGTGCCGTGGCCGAGCCGCTCTTCCGGCACGAAGGCGGCGCCCAGCTTGCGGCGCTGCGTCACCGACAGATGACCGGCGGCGTGGCCGTCGATGATGACGTCGTCCTCGTTGGGGCACAGCCGCTCGCCGGACAAAGCCGCGAACAATTCATCCTGGCCGTTGCCGGCGACGCCGGCGAGGCCGAGGATTTCGCCGCCGAACACTTCGACGCCGACATTGCGCAAGTAAGTGCCGTGCGGATCGTCCGGCTCCATCGACAGGTCGCGGATCAGCAGACGCGGCACGGTGACCGCGCGCGCCGTCGTCGCTTTCACTTCGCCGATATCGG
>JAHCKF010000338.1 GCA_026125925.1 Pseudolabrys sp. | reverse complement strand
CGATAACTATTGTCGCGCCGCCGCCCTCCGAGTTTCTGGAGACCGCACTGAGCGACGAACGAGCGACACCGCCGTCCGTTGATATCGGAAGAGCTGAGTACCCTGTCAGGTAGCCGCGCCCTTGAGCCGCTTGTTGCAAGCGCTCCAGTACTGCGGCCACTTCATTCCCTTCTCGACCTTGCCGGCGGCCTTGGTCGCCTTCCATTCGGCGGCGCATTTCTTCATACGCTCGCGTGCGGCGACCTGACCGGGCGTCAGAGCGCGCTTGGGCTTTGCCGTGGTTGTGGTCGTCGTCGACGTGGTGGCGGTTTGCGCCGCAGCCGGCGCCGTCGCCAAAGCCGCGGCGACGATGACTGCTACCAGTGCGGTGGACAGCTTCATCTCAAACTTGAACATGGCTTCCTACCCCAGACAGTGTTGACCTCGATCGGGATGTTGCCTTGCCGCCCCGGTTTGCCGCTGCGCGCCGCCACAACCCATGGATGGCATAATAGCCAATGCAAGTTGTGGTCGTCCAGTCATGCACCAAACGATTGCGGCACGAACGCGTCAGGGGCTCTGGTGCTTGGTTGCGGATTCCAGCCCGGGCCGTAGAAGGGAATGAGCATCGCTCAGGGGGCTGTGACATGGCGCGTCGAACAAAATCGCACAGCGGCAAGAGCAAGACCCGCCTCGGCTCGGTCTCCCGGCGGACGGCGCCGAAGAGCAAAAGCGCCACCGCAGCCGATGGGCGGGCGACGCCGCAAAAGACTGCCACGGGCAAAGGCGCCAAGCCGATCGAGCTTTATTACTGGCCGACCTCGAACGGCTTTAAGATCTCGATCATGCTCGAGGAATGCCGGCTGCCTTACGCGGTCAGGACGGTGAACATCAGCAAGGGCGAACAGTTCGATCCCGAGTTCCTCGCCATCTCGCCCAACAACCGTATCCCGGCCATTGTCGATCCGAAGGGGCCGGGCGGACGTCCGATCTCGATCTTCGAGTCCGGCGCGATCCTGCAATATCTCGCGCGCAAGACGGGCAAGTTCTATCCGAAGGACGAACGCGGCCGCACCGAAGTGGACCAGTGGCTGTTCTGGCAGGTCGGCGGTGTCGGTCCGATGGCGGGTCAAGCCAACCATTTCAAGAACTACGCGCGCACCAATATCCCTTATGCGATCGCCCGCTATGTCGACGAGGTGAACCGGCTCTATGGGGTGATGAACCGGCGGCTGGCCGACAGGGATTTCATCGCCGGCCGCTACTCGATCGCCGACATGTCGCTGATCGGCTGGGTCAGCGGCTGGGAACGGCAGGGTCAGGACATCGAACAATTTCCGCATCTCAAGCGCTGGATCGCGCGGATGAAGGCGCGGCCGGCGGTGGAGCGTGGCATGGCGCTGGGGCGCGAACTGCGCCAGGGCGTCGATATGAAGAACCCGAAGGTGCAGGCGGTGCTGTTCGGCCAGCGCGCGCGCTAGGGCAGGGACGTCGCTCCCCGGAATGGAAAAAGCCGGCCGTGGAGTTTACGGCCGGCTTTTTTATTTCGCGACAGCGGGCGCTCAGTCTACGCGCGTCCAGGTCTGGCTCTTGCACAAGAGGCCGAGCACGCAGCCCTGCACGCGCATGGCGTTGTCGCTGACCAGGGTCACATTGGCCTGATAGGTCTTGCCGTCGTCGGCGTTGTAAATCTGGCCCGACCACTTGTTGTCGCCGCTCGGCTTCATGCCTTGCACGACTTGTACACCGAGCAGCGGCCGGTTGCGCTTGCCGGCGTCGGCATTGTGCTTGTCGGTCTTCGGCTGGCCGGTGCTCTTGTCGATCGGCTCGTTGAGCCAAACGACCTTGCCGCACAGTTTGCCGCCGCAGTCACTGACGCGCACCTTGGTACCGCCATCAGCCGACAGCCAGGTGCCGGCGACTGGCGTTGCCGCCTGCGCTGCGGCCACCAGGGACAAACCGAGGAGAGCGGGCATGATCGTTGCGATCATGACCGGCTGGAAACGCGGAAATTTCATTGCTGCCTTTCGAAAAGTCTCTGTTTTTGTTTCGCCCTGCCACGCAATGCCTGAACTGAGGCGCGCGGCGCTTCTGGTCATATAACTGCAACATTGGGAATTGGTTACTCACCTGCCAATCAAATCGGTTAGCTTTTTGTTGCGACCGTGATCGCGGCGCACGAAAAAGCCAGATTTAACGGGCTTTTCTGCCGCACCGCGGCGCAATCTCGCCTTATTGTTCACCCGTGATTTACGCTGACGTTTAAACTCCTATTCAAATTTTCTCCCGAAGATCGGCCCCAGGACGCGAGCAAAGCCTCGCGCCAACAGGGACACGGAATGCGGCGCAGGCCGCGGCGCAAACGGGAGCCAACCATGGTCAATCTTGCGATCGTCGTCGAAAACGGTGAGCCGGCCGATGCCGAGGCTTGCTTCACGCTCGGCATGGCGCATTCGTCGGGCGCCGGTGTGCCGGTCGATCTGATCGAGGCGCACAAGTGGTTCAACATCGCGGCCATGCGCGGTCATCGCGAAGCGGCGCAGTTGCGCCGCGAGGTTGCCGATCAGATGGCGGACTGTGACATCGGCTCCGCGCAACGCGCCGCCCGCGACTGGCTCAAGGCGCACCAGCCTGCGGCCGTGACGGCGCCGGTCTTTATCCGCGCGGCTGCCTGACGGCGCGCGGCCTACCGCCGTTGGCCGCGCTTGGGCGCTGCCGATGCCGGCGGACGGTAGGCGGGATTCTCCATGCACCAGCCGCCGAGCCCGCTGAGAGTGGCGCGGCATTGGGCCAGAGTGGAGAAACCGCAATTGGTCGCGCCGACGGTGCGCTCGCTGTAGACGGCGCACCAGCGGTAGATGATCTCCGCGGCGGCGGGCCTCGGGGCCGCGAAGAGGGCGCCTGCGATCAACAGCGTCGCCGATAGGCCGAGTGTGATGGTGCGCACGGCGGAAATCTCCTGTTCGTTGCGCTCTGCCACATGGGCCGGGTGCCCGGCCTGAGACCGGCCGACGCTCGCGACGAGCGGCATCTGTAATATAGAGGGCGTGACGTCCTCACGCGAATTGACGGGCTAGGTCCGGTTCTGTACGCCATGGCACGTCGGAGCTGTGGCCGAGTGGCTGAAGGCGGCGGTTTGCTAAACCGTTATACGCTTGTAAAGGCGTATCGAGGGTTCGAATCCCTCCGGCTCCGCCATTTCAATCCTGTCAGAATTCGAACCCTCGATTTTCCGCCCGCGGCGCCTCGCGCCGGGCAACGGCCCGGCGGAGCCGGGCCTTTGGGTTCGAATCCCTCCGGCTCGGCCATTTTTCAAGCTCATCATTCAGGTCTTCGACCTCAATACCGCACGGCGCTTCCGCCGGCTCGGCGGGCGCCGCGCATCCACGTCACGGCAACGCTGTATTCATCGGTTCGCTCCAAGGGCGGGGCGGTTACCCCAGTCAAAGGGTGTGGGTCTGAGAATCGAATCGCCGCCTGTCCCAAAAGGGGAAAATCAGCCTCGCGGATGCTGCCGGCCCTGTGTTCGCTGATGGTGGCTAGGTGCGGTGTGTTCAGGCAGCAGGCGGTACCTTCGCCCGATAAAGCAGGCCGGCCGTAATTCCGACGGCCACTGGCGCGCGCCGTTAACATGTTGTTTTAGTTAATAGAAAGGAAAGCTTCCGGTGGCAGGATAAACGTCGTTAATGAGCGATTTAGAGCCATCCGAATGTGCGTGTTTTTTACGCAACACTCCTTTGAAAAGCGCCGCAGACGCCTGTGTGCGAGGCGCTTCTTCGTTGCACCTAAGGGCTCAATGGCTAATGTTCGACCTGCGACGGAGGGGGCATCCCCAGGTCGTGCTTTCCAGGTTGATGGATGGCTCCAGAGGGTAGGTCCGGCAATCGGG
>JAHCKF010000337.1 GCA_026125925.1 Pseudolabrys sp. | reverse complement strand
TCCTTCGAGGCTCGCCCTTCGGGCGAGCTCCTCAGGATGACGGGTTAGGTGTCGGTGGATTAAGCCGAAGCGGTTGCCTGCTGCACCGGCTCCATCGCGCCTTCGACTGTAGCGTGCAGGTGTGCGACCAGCTTGTCGTCGAGTCTGAGCCGCGCCGCGAGCAGGGCGAGATAAGCGCGCTCCGACGGATTATCGACGTCGATTGCCAGCAGCGACACGGTATAGATCTCGGCCGCTTCCTCCGGTGTGCGTGCGGCCGCAGCCACCGCATCGACATCGAGCGGCTTGCGCAGCTCGTCCATCACGAAGACCTTGTCCTCGGCGCCTACATTGAGCTTGTCCATGTGCGCGAAGATGTTGGCCTGTTCGGCGGCGTCGATGTGACCGTCGGATTTCGCCGCGGCGATCATGGCGCGCAGCAGGTTGCGGCCGAGAGACTGCTGGTCGGCTTCTTGCGCGGGATTGAACGGCGTGTCGGACGGCGGCGGCAAGAGCGGCGTCTGCGCCGCGGCGGCGGGGGTCGCCTGCTTGCCCGCCTGGTAATTCTGATAGGCGCGATAGGCCAGCGCGCCGGCCACCGCCATGCCGCCATAGGTCAGCGCATTGCCGGCGAGCTTGCGGCCGCCCTTCGAGCCGAGCAGCAGCCCGGCAAGGCCGCCGGTCAGCGCGCCGCCGCCAAAGCCGCCAAGCATGTTGCCAGCCTGCTGCAGGAGATCGCCGCCGCCGGCGCTGCCGAACGGCGAGCCTCGGCCGCCCCGCGGGTTCTGGCTGCCGGCATTCTGGCCGCCGATAAACTGGTCGAGCAGGCTCTTGGCGTCGAACATCGTCTCATCCCTCGTTTGATCCGAGGCAACGAGTTAGGTAGCGATGGTGGCGTTCAAAAGGTGGAACCCGTGCGGCGGAATGTCCTGCGACATTCCGGACGCCTCACGCATATTGCGCGAAAGCCTTTACCACCTGCTCGTAGCTGGACCGCTTGAACGGCACCACCAGATCCGGCAGCGCCTTCATCTCGACCCAGCGCCAGTCGATGAACTCCGGCTTGTGCTGTCCGCCGCCCGGATGCGCGACATCGATCTCGCGGTCTTCACCGGTGAACCGCAACGCGTACCATTTCTGCTTCTGGCCGCGATAGCGGCCCTGCCAGGCCTCGCCAACGATGTCGCGCGGGATGTCGTAGGCGATCCAGTCGGCGATCTCGCCGAGCTTCTCAACCGACGTCATGTTTGTTTCTTCGTAGAGTTCGCGCAGCGCGCCGGCGTACGGGTCCTCGCCCTCGTCGATGCCGCCTTGCGGCATCTGCCAGACATGGGTGGCGTCGACATGCTCGGGGCCCCCTTTGCGGCGGCCGACGAAGACCAGCCCGGCGCGGTTGAGCACCATGATGCCGGCGCAGGGGCGGTAGGGGAGGGATTCGTAGTTCAGCACGGTGTCGGACATTCCGGCTATATGACGCCTGAAAGCCGCGGCCGCAAGCCGCGCACGGCGTGTGTCAGGACTGCTTGGTCTTCGCCATCGCCAGCGTCACCGGCACCAGCACGAAGCCGCGATCCTCGACCTTCTTCATCCATTCGGCGACGCGGTGGACGGTGCCGGGCTGGGCGGTCGCGACCCCGATCGCCGCGCCGCTCTCGCGGGCAATGATTTCGAGGCGGGCCAGCGCGCGATCGATCTCGACCGGCGTCGGCGTCGCATCGATAACGAGATCGGCTTTGGCGTAAGGCATGCTCTTGGCCGTGGCGAGCGAGCCGGCGACACTGCGGTTCGAGGCGCCGCCATCGACGAACAGCAGGCCGCGCTTGGCGGCCTCGTCGATCACCGGCGACATCGCCGGTTCGGTGGCGAGGAAGCGCGCACCCATATAACTCACAATACCGACATAACCTTGCATCCGGCTCATCAACCAGTGCAGCCGGTCGATGTTCTGCTCAGGCGTCAGCGAGGTGAGCAGCGTCTGCGGGCCCGGATCGTTGTTCGGATAGTCGAACGGCTCCATCGGCGTTTGCAGCAACAGCTCGTGACCTTCGTCGCGTGCACGCTCGGCGAGTCGCGCGACATCGACGGCGTAAGGCGCGACCGCGAAGGTGACAGACGGCGGCAGCGTGAACGCATCGGCGGTGCCCGAGGCGCTGATGCCGACGCCGCTGATGACAATGGCGATGCGCGGGCGATCCTTCAGATTGACCGGCAGCGCCTTGACCTGCGCGTAGACCGCGAGCGGCTTGGCGCCGTTCGGGCCGATCTTCGGGATCGCGCCGTAGCGCGTTTTCTCCAGCAGCTTCGAAGGTTCGTTCTCGACCGGCAGGTTCATCGCTGACGGTTTCTTGTCGGCGGCCGGCGCTACGGCAGGCTGAGGTTCGCGGGCCACCGGCCGCGCCTTGTCGTCCGTAGCCTTGGCCATGGCGCTGGCGGCGTCGTTGCCGGTGCCGGGAATGACGACTTCCTGGGTCTTGCCGCTCGAGCCGTCGATGATGTTGATGGTGCGGGCGCCGTCCGGAATCTTGGCGACGGCAGGGCTGTTCGCGGCCTGGCCGTTGGGACCGTCGCGGCGGGCGTGCTCGCGGCCATCGCCTTGCGCGTCGTCGGCGCCGGGAGCGGCCGGCTTGGTCGCGACCACGGCCATCGGCTCGCCGCCGAGCGGGTTGTTGCCAATCATCGCCCAGCCGACCACGACGAGACCGCTCAGCGCCAGCAGGCCCGCGAGAAGCTGCGGGGCGGCGAAGGGCAGCTTGAACCGGCTCTTCGGTTTGTTCTGGCCCAGCGGGGCGTTCAGGTCATCCGGTTGCACGGCAATCCCTGCGAATCATCGGCGCAGTCTATCACGCAGCGATTCCGGCAATCCTTAACGGCCCGAAAACGAACGGGGCGGCCCGAAGGCCGCCCCGATGGTATCCATGAGCGCCGGTCCTTAGTTCGGAACCGCCGATTTCTGGCTCGGCGGGAAGGCCGAGTTCTTGACGGTGCCGCGCAGCAGATCTTCCGCCATGTGCAGCGCCTTGTCGTCCTTTTCGTCCGGCGGCACGTAAGCCTGCGAGCCGGTCTGCTCCTTGCCGGGATCGCCGGTGAGATGGCCGCGCAGCGAGGCTTCGCCCTTGGAGTCGGCGCGGTTCTTGAGATCCTCCGGCACGTCCTGCAGCACCTCGATGTCCGGGGTGATGCCCTTGGCCTGGATCGAGCGGCCCGACGGCGTGTAGTAGCGCGCCGTGGTCAGGCGCAGCGCACCATTGCCCGAGCCGAGCGGGATGATGGTCTGCACCGAACCCTTGCCGAACGAGCGCGAGCCGAGAACGGTGACGCGCTTGTGGTCCTGCAAGGCGCCGGCGACGATTTCCGAGGCCGAGGCCGAGCCGCCATTGATCAGCACGATCACCGGCTTGTGGTCGGTGAGATCGCCGCCGCGCGCATTGAAGCGCTGGGTTTCCTCGGCGTTGCGGCCGCGCGTCGACACGATCTCGCCCTTGTCGAGGAACGCATCCGACACGGAAATCGCCTGATCGAGCAGGCCGCCCGGGTTGTTGCGCAGATCGAGGATGTAGCCCTTGAGCTTGTCGCCGGCGATCTTGGCCTTGATGTCGGCAACCGCCTTCTTCAGCCCGTCGGTGGTCTGCTCGTTGAACTGCGTCATGCGGATATAGCCGATGTCGTCGCCTTCGACCTTCGACTTGACGGCGCGCACGCGGATGATGTCGCGCGTCAGCGTCAGTTCGAGCGGCTTGGCCGAACCCTTGCGCATGATCGTCAGCCGGATCTTGGTGTTGACCGGGCCGCGCATCTTCTCGACGGCCTGGTTGAGCGTCAGGCCCTGCACCTGGTCGTCGTCGAGCTTGGTGATGAGATCGTTGGCGAGGACGCCGGCCTTCGAGGCGGGGGTA
>JAHCKF010000336.1 GCA_026125925.1 Pseudolabrys sp. | reverse complement strand
CCGAAGATGGTGCCGCGGTCGTACAACAGATTGTATTCGACGTAGCGGCCGCGGCGCACGAGCTGCTCCTCGCGCTCGCGGTCCGTCCACGGCTTGGCGAAGTTGGCGCGCACCAGCGTCGGATAGATGGCGAGGAAGGCGCGGCCGACATCCTGCGTGAAGGCGAAGCTCTTGTCCCAGTCGCCCTCGAAGTAGTCGTAGAAGATGCCGCCGATGCCGCGCGGCTCGTTGCGGTGCTTGAGGAAGAAATACTCGTCGCACCACTTTTTCAGTTTGTCGTAGTCGGCGACGTCCTTGTGCGCGTCGCAAGGACCGCGCATCGCGGCGTGGAAGGCGAGGGTGTCGGGATCGCTCTGGGTGCGGCGCGCGTCGAGCACCGGCGTCAGGTCGGCGCCGCCGCCGAACCAGGCCTTGGTCGTCACCACGAAGCGGGTGTTCATGTGCACCGCCGGGACGTTCGGATTGTGCGGATGCGCGATCAGCGAGATGCCGGAGGCCCAGAAGCGCGGGTCGTCGGCCGCGCCGGGGATCTGGGCGCGGAACTCCGGCGCGAATTCGCCGTGCACGGTCGAGCAATGCACGCCGACCTTCTCGAACAGCCGGCCGTGCATCATCGACATCACGCCGCCGCCGCCACCCAGGTCGGGTTTACCCGACTTGGGATTTTTATTGCCCATCTCGGGCAGGCCCGAGATGGGTTTTCCGGAATGGTCGGTGCGTTGCCACGGCGTGCGCACGAAGCGGCTTGCGGGGAGCGCGGCGGTCTGCGGCATCGCCGGCGCCTCGTCCTCGAGTCGTTCAAAGGCCGAGCAGATGTCGTCGCGCAGGCTTTCGAACCAGGCGCGGGCGCGGGCCTTGCGCGTATCCAGCAGAGCGGTCTCCATATCCGACGATGTCATTCCGGCACGCTCACTCGGCATCGAGCTTTTCTTCCAACCACACCTTGATCAGCGACTGGTAGGGCACGTCACGCCGATTGGCGGCGACCTTGATGCGGTCGAGCGTGCCTTGGGGCATCCGGAGCGAAATCGTGGTGGTCGAGAGTTTGAGATTGGGAAAGCGCGCGCGCCGCGCCTGACTCCAGTCGACATAGTCCGTGGTGTCGTGCGTTTCCCAGAATTTCCGTTCTTCCGCTTCGCTGTGGAATTTCGGCACTGGCTTAAGCTTCTTGTTCATAAATTGCTCTTTCCTTCCGGTTCATGTCGCGTGCGGAAATGATCCGAAGCGCTTTGCCATGATCGCGCACAGTGAACGTCACGTGCAGCCGGCGTCCTTCGGCTGTTTCGCCGAGAGCATGAAACCTGGCTTCTGTCTCGCTGTGCCTGGCATCTTGCGCGAGCAGCGGCTCGCCCGCGAAAACCTGCTCGGCCTCGGCCGGGCTCACACCATGCTTGCGGAGACTCTTGTCGAGATTGCCATCGTCCCATTCGAAGCCTTCGATGGAGCCGAGGTCGATCATGTTTGTATATTATGGTCATATACAGAAACCGTCAACCGCGCGGGCCGGGATTATCCCGCCGGAAAGGTACCGGTCTGCCGCAGCGCCTCTCCCGATACGACCGCGACGGCCATCGCGACGTTGAGCGAGCGCAAACCCGGCCGCATCGGGATGCGCAGCCGCAGGTCGGCAGCCGCATGGACCTCGGCCGGGACGCCGGCGCTTTCCCGGCCGAACAGCAGGACGTCGCCGGCGGCATAGCGGTGGTCGAGGTGGCTCGCGGTCGCGGCGGTGGTCATCAGCAGCAGGCGGGCACCCTCGGCGCGCCGCCAGGCCTCGAAGGCGGCCCAGTCGACATGCCGCGTCAGCTTGACCTGAGCCATGTAGTCCATCCCGGCCCGGCGGAAGGCGCGGTCGGAGACCGGGAAGCCGGCCGGCTCGATGATATGCGCCTCCATGCCGAAGCAGGCGCAAAGCCGGAGAATCGTTCCGGTATTGGGCGCGATATCGGGCTGGTAGAGGGCGATCCGGATCATGGCGGCGCGGCCGGCGGGGCGGTTTAGAGGCAGTAAAATGCAGCAGCCAAATGACTTGTGCGACAAGGCTTAATTGGCGCGATAGCGGGCTTGCGCTTGCACCGCAAGGGTGCCAATAGAACCTCGCCGGCGCCATCCTGCCTTGACCTGGACTGTTGCGGCGGCCCACCCGCCGCCGGCCTCCGAATTCAGCCGGCTTCCGAGCCGCGGGCGGCATCTCAATGTCAGCCGGACGCCAGCCGGAGGAGAGGGATCCAGACGTGACGACCGTGTCTTCGGCGGAGCACTCGCGCCGCGATTTCCTTTACATCGCCACCGCAGCCGTCGGCGCGGTCGGTGCCGTCGCGGCCGTCGTGCCGCTCGTGTCGCAGATGAACCCGGACGCCTCGACGATCGCGGCCGGCGCGCCGATCGAGGTCGATCTCGGCCCGGTCGCCGAAGGCCAGGTCATCAAGGTGTTCTGGCGCGGCAAGCCGATCTTCATCTCGCATCGGACCAAGAAAGAGATCGAGGAGGCGCAGAACGTCCAGCTCTCGAGCCTGCCCGATCCGCAGCCCGACAGTGATCGCGTCAAGAAGGGCCACGACCAGTGGCTTGTGCTGATCGCGATCTGCACCCATCTCGGCTGCATCCCGCTCGCCCATCAGGGCGATTACGACGGCTTCTTCTGCCCCTGCCACGGCTCGCAGTACGACAGTTCCGGCCGTATCCGCCGCGGCCCGGCGCCGAAGAACCTCTTCCTGCCGCCATACGAATTCGTTTCCGACAGCAAGATCCGGATCGGCTGATCCGCGCGCATCCGCATTGAAGGTTCGACCATGACCGGGCATTCCACCTATCAGCCGACAAACGGTTTCATGAAGTGGCTTGAACGCCGCTTGCCGATTGGCGGCCTTGTTCATTCCTCGTTCGTTGCCTACCCGACGCCGCGTAACCTGAACTACTGGTGGACCTTCGGCGGCATCCTGTCCTTCATGCTTGCCGTGCAGATCGTCACCGGCATCGTGCTGGCGATGCACTACACCCCGCATGTCGATCTCGCCTTCAAGTCGGTCGAAGGCATCATGCGCGACGTCAACTACGGCTGGCTGCTGCGCTACGTGCACGCCAACGGCGCCGCGATGTTCTTCCTCGCGGTCTATGTCCATATCTTCCGCGGCATGTATTACGGCTCCTACAAGGAGCCGCGCGAGGTGCTCTGGATCCTCGGCGTCATCATCTACCTGCTGATGATGGCGACCGGCTTCCTCGGCTACACGCTGCCGTGGGGCCAGATGAGCTTCTGGGGCGCCACCGTCATCACCAACTTCTTCTCCGCCATTCCCGGCGTCGGTGAGGCGATCGTGACCTGGCTGTGGGGCGGCTACGCCGTCGGCAACCCGACGCTGAACCGTTTCTACTCGCTGCACTACCTGCTTCCGTTCGTGATTGCCGGCGTCGTCGTGCTGCACGTCTGGGCGCTGCACGTCGCCGGTCAGAACAACCCGGCCGGCATCGAGCCGAAGACGGACAAGGACACCGTGCCGTTCACGCCCTATGCGACCGTGAAGGACGGCTTCTTCATCGCCGTGTTCTGCATCATGTTCGCGTGGTTCGTGTTCTACACGCCGAACTTCCTCGGCCACGCCGACAACTACATCCCGGCCAACCCGGCGGTGACGCCGCAGCACATCGTGCCCGAATGGTACTACCTGCCGTTCTACGCGATCCTGCGCGCCATCCCGAACAAGCTGCTCGGCGTCTGCGCGCTGTTCGGCTCGATCCTGATCCTGGCCTTCCTGCCGTGGCTCGACACCTCGAAGGTGCGGTCGGCGCGCTATCGCCCGCTGTTCCGCCAGTTCTTCTGGCTGTTCTTCGCGGTCTGCATCGGTCTCGGCTATCTCGGCGCCATGCCGGCCGAAGGCATCTACGTCACCATCGCGCGGGTT
>JAHCKF010000335.1 GCA_026125925.1 Pseudolabrys sp. | reverse complement strand
TGCGCGCCCAAGAGCTGCCGTTCCAGCCGATCCAGCACCCGCATGGTCGGCAGGCACTTCGCCAGCGACGATTCCGGTTCGCGCTTCTCGCGAATGGCGGCGATGAACTCGCGGTCTTCCAGCTCGACGCCGTTGAGCGATGGACCGATGCCGGAGAGATCGACCGGCTTGTCGTAGCCATCGACCAGTTCGTCATAGCGGCCGATATAGGTGCCGTTGTCGCAGATGTAGCGATAGAATGAACCGAGCGGCCCGTTGTTGTTGAACGACAGCGACAAAGTGAAGATCGCGCCGGACGCCGCCTTGAGCTGGATCGCCATGTCCATGGCGATGCCGAGTTCGGGATGCATCGGCCCCTGCACCGCCTGCGCCTCGACCACCTTCTCGCCGGTCTGCCACAGGAACAGATCGACGGCGTGGCAGGCATGATGCCACAACAGGTGATCGGTCCAGCTCCGCGGCTGGCCGAGCGCGTTGAGATTGGTGCGACGGAAGAAATAGGTCGTCGCCGCGAACTGCTGCAGCTTCAATTCGCCCGCCACCATCTTGCGATGAACCCATTGGTGGCTCGGGTTGAAGCGGCGCACATGGCCGGCCATGGCCACCACGCCCTTCTCCTTCTGCACCTGCACCAGGCGCTCGGCATCGGCGATGTTGTCGGCCATCGGAATCTCGACCAGCACATGCTTGCCGGCGCGCATCGCCTGCTCGGCCTGCCGCGCATGCAGCGGCGTCGGTGTCGTCAGGATGACGGCTTCGACGCCCGGCTGCGCCAGGCCTTCGGCGAGATCGAGGCTCCAGTGCGGGATGTTGAACTTCTTCGCCACGGCTTCGGTGGCGTCTGCGACGCCGCCGACCAGCGAGGCCACGTCGACGCCGTCGATCTTGGCGAGCGCCTCGAGATGCTTGTTGCCGAAGGCGCCTTCACCGGCGACGCAAATCTTCATGATGGACTTCCTTGCAATTCTTGACCGTCAGGCCGCCTGGCTCTGCGCCACGCTGCGATTCTCGAGCACCAGAGTGGCGCCTGCGGTGTTGGAGATCGGGATGTGATAGTTGCGGTGGATCTGGCTGACATTGCCGAGCAGTGCGCCGCGCATCACGATCCAGTTGAGGAATTCGACGCCCTGCGCGCCCGCCTCGCGCACCAGATCGATCACCGACAATTTGGTCAGCGCTTCCGGATCGCGCACGATGGTGTCGAGACAGTAGAGATCGAACTTCTTGTTGATGAAGCCGGCACGCGTGCCGTCGAGTTGATGCGACAGCCCGCCGGTGCCGAACACGACGACACGCAAATCCTTCGGATAGCTTTCGATGGCGCGGCCGATGGCGCGGCCGAGCTTCCAGCAGCGCAGCGGCGTCGGCAGCGGGTGTTGCACGGTGTTGATCGAGATCGGAATGGTCTTCACCGGCCACTGCCCGCCGGCATCGGGAAACATGAGATTCATCGGCACGGCGAAGCCATGATCGACCGCCATGTCCTGGCACGAGACGATGTCGAACTCGTCGGCGACCAGGTGCTCGATGATGTGCCACGACAGCGCCGCATCGCCCGGGAACGAATTGAGCACCGGCAGGCCCCAGCCCTCGTCCTCGCTGCGATACTGCGCGGCGGCGCCCACGGCAAAAGTCGGCATCTTGTCGAGGAAGAAATTGAGGCCGTGGTCGTTGTAGACCATGACGACGACATCGGGCTTGGCCTGCTTCAGCCAGGCCAGCGCCGGGCCGTAGCCGTCGAAGAACGGCTTCCAGTACGGATCGTTCTGCTTGCCCTCAGCGATGGCCTTGCCGATGGCCGGAATATGCGATGTGGCGATTGCGCCGACGATTTGTGCCATGGTCGTTACCTTCCCGCTGCCGCCAGTTTTTCCTTGAACGCATCGACACTCATGCCGGTCTGCTGCGCGCCGATGTCTTGAACGTTGAGCCCGAAAATCCCCGCAAGCTTGGCGAGGTAGTAGATGTTGCCGCCGGCCTTGAGCATCGCGAGCACGTCGCGGTTCTTCACCGCCGCGCGCTGCTCGGGCGTCAGCCCGTATCTGGTGCAATAGGCGTCCTCGTCCTTCAGGAACGCGGCGCGGTTCTCCGCGCTGTTGAAGGAGAAGCACATCCGGTTGAGGGGGAGGCCCTTCTGGGCCTGGTCGCCTTCGAACAGAATGGTGCCGGGGATGGCGTGCGGTCGCATGGCCGAAGTCCCGTTGTCTAAGGTCCCGTTGTCTTGAATGCGCGGGCGAGGCCCGGCGGGATTGTTGCTTTTGTAACCGTTGGCGGCGGGGCGGCTTTGATCTGGATCAAGCCTGCGGGGTGGCATTGCCGGGCGCTTGCGATAGTCTGCGCCACCCCGCCAAGGCGCGGACAAGGACCAAACGGAGAGTTGCAATGGCGAAGAAGGGCTATCTCGTGTCGGCGTATCGTTCGATCAAGGATCCGGAGAAGCTTGCGGCCTACGCCAAGCTCGCGGGTCCAGCCTTCGCCAAATACGGCGCGCGCTACGTCGCCCGCGGCGACGCGGCCGCGGCCTACGAGGCCGGCATCAAGGGCCGCATCGTGATCGTGGAGTTCGAGAGCGTGGCGAAGGCGATCGAGGCCCACGACAGCCCGGAGTATGGCGCGGCGCTGAAGGCGTTCGACGGCTGCGCCGAGCGCGACCTGCGGATCGTGGAAGGGCTGGAGTAAACACACGATCGGCATCTTGGCGAGGCGCGCTGCACGGCGGCGCGCCTCGAACCACGCCGCGCAAGCGACACAAGAAGGACACACGCGCCATGGCCAAGGGCTACTGGGTGACCATCTACCGCTCGATCTCGGACCCCAAAAAGCTTGCGGCCTATGCCGAGCTGGCGCCGCCGGCGGTTGCCCCGTTCGGCGGGCGCTACATCGTGCGCGGCACCGCGGCCGCCGCGTACGAGGCCGGGCTGAAGGACCGCATCGTCATTTCGGAATTCCCGAGCGTCGAGCAGGCCCGCGCGGCCTACGCCAGCGCGGGCTACCAGAACGCCCTGAAGGCGCTCGGCGACGGCGCGGTGCGCGACGTGCGCATCGTCGAAGGGCTCGAATAGCCTGCCGACCCAGCATTGCGAGGCCACAAGCGATAAGGCCATGCGCGCGCCGCGCGCCGGGCAACCCGCGCGCGCAATTGTGCCCGGCGCGCTTTTGGGGCAGAAGGCGCACGCGCGGGGGGCGCACAAAAACAACAACGGGGACACTCATGGCTCGCAAACCTGGAACCCGCAGCGCCGGCGATTTCGTGCTGTTCGACGTGCTGTACGAGGACGGCAGCCAGCGCTCCAACCGCCGCGTGCCGGCGTCCGAACTCGGCGGCCTCGACAAGGACGAGCCGGCCAAGGCTATCATCGCCCAGCAGGACCGCGAGATCGCCGCCAAGTCCGGCATTCCGCCGATGGCGATCAAGGCCGTCCGGCGTTCCGACTCCAAGCTCGATTTCGACGGCGCGAAGCCGCGGCGGGCGCAGGCTTAGCGGCTTCCGCGCTGCTTCTCTGAGCGTCCAGTTCCGCAAGCCTGCGTTGGATCGCTCGCTTCACCTTGGCCAGTGCACCGGCGGTTTCATCGGGCGAGGATTGCGGCCGCGGGCGATTCAGGCGGCAATGCAATGTCGGACCGAGGCATCGTCCGCTGCGGCGGCAAACCGCCTCACGACAGCGGCGCGGCTCGCCGAGCATCGTCGCGAGGCGGCGAACCATTGCAATGCGGAACACGTCCATATTTTCCGGCACCGGATCGTCACCCGAAGCGGAGACGTAGCGCGCGGATTCGCGCACCGGATCGAACGCCGCTGTCGTCACCTCCGGCGCGCGCCGGTTGCGCGCAGACTTTGCAACATCGTTGCGCTGGGACATGTGTGTGTTTCGATTGCGGGTCATGAACGTCCTCCTGTTGTCGGGTTGATGGCCGCGCGCGCCGGCGTCGGTT
>JAHCKF010000334.1 GCA_026125925.1 Pseudolabrys sp. | reverse complement strand
GCCTTCCTTCGCGGCGGCTCATCATAGATCACCGGGACAAGCCCGGTGATGACACCGAATATGCGGTACGACCGGGTGAGCAGGATCAAAGCGCAATGTCCTTCACCCTCTTCATCGTCCAGATCCTCAACGGCCTGCAGTTCGGCGTGCTGCTGTTCCTGATCGCGGCCGGGCTGACGCTGGTGTTCGGCGTCATGGACTTCATCAACCTCGCGCACGGCGTCCAGTACATGCTGGGCGCCTATCTCGCGGTGATGTTCTACGCGTGGACCGGCTCCTTCATACTGGCCCTGATCCTCGCGCTGCTCGCGGCGCTGGCCTTCGGCCTGCTGCTCGAATTCACCGTGTTCCGCCAGCTCTATGACCGCGACCACCTCGAACAGGTGATCGCCACCTTCGGCATCATCATCTTCCTGAACCAGGGCGTGAAGGTGGTGTGGGGCGCCGCGCCGCTCAACCTGCCGATCCCCGAAGCGCTGTCCGGCGTGGTGTCGCTGATGCCGGGCATGGTCTATCCGGTGTGGCGGCTGGTCATTATCGCCTCCGGCCTCGTCGTCGCACTCGTTCTCTATGTCCTCGTCAGCAAGACCCGCGTCGGCATGCTGGTGCGCGCCGGCGCCACGCATGCGCGCATCGTCTCGGCGCTCGGCGTCGATATCCGCAGGCTGTTCATGATCGTGTTCGGCTTCGGCACCATGCTCGCGGCTTTCGCCGGCGCCATGATCGCTCCGATCCTGTCGGTCGAGCCCGGCATGGGCGACTCGGTGCTGATCCTCGCTTTCGTCGTCATCGTCATCGGCGGCATCGGCTCGATGCGCGGCGCCTTCATCGCCGCGCTGCTGATCGGCCTCGTCGATACGCTCGGCCGCTCCTTCATGATCGACATCCTGCGCCTCGTCATGCCGCCGTCGCCGGCGCGCACCGTCGGGCCCGCCCTCGCCTCGATGCTGATCTATGTGCTGATGGCGCTGGTCCTGTATTTCCGGCCGGCCGGACTGTTTCCGGCGAAAGGGCGTTCGTGATGACGACGCTCGCCGCCGACAAGCCGGCGCCGCGCATGGCGCGCTTCAATGTCGCCGCCGCCGCGATGTTCATCCTGCTGGCGCTGGTGCCGCTCGCCGCCGCCTTCGGCCCGGAAAGCTACGTGCTCAGCCTGATCACCCGCGTCATGGTGTTCGCCATCGCGGCGCTGGCGGTCGATCTCTTGTGCGGCTTCGGCGGCCTCGTCACTTTCGGCCACGCCGCCTTTGTCGGCCTCGGCGCCTACACCGTCGCGATTTGCGGCGCGCACGGCATCACCGACATGGCCATCACGCTGCCGCTGGCGCTGATCGTCAGCGCCGCCTTCGCCTATGTCACCGGCACGATCTGCCTGCGCACCAGCGGCGTCTATTTCATCATGATCACGCTGGCCTTCGGCCAGATGGCCTATTTCATCGCCGGCTCGCTGGCGCCCTATGGCGGCGATGACGGCATTACGCTGCCGTCGCGCTCGACCTTGTTCGGCCTCGCCGTGTTCGGTAGCGACCGGGCGCTGTATTACGCGACGCTCGGATTCCTGCTGGCGTCCTATCTGTTGTGCCGCGCCGTGGTCTATTCGCGCTTCGGCCGCGTGTTCCGCGGCGCGCGCGAAAACCCGACGCGCATGGCGACCATCGGCTACGACGTGTTCCGCTTCCAGCGCGTCGGCTATGTGCTCGCCGGCTGTCTGGGCGGCCTCGCCGGTTTCCTGCTCGCCAACGCCACCGAATTCGTCAGCCCGGCCTACATGTCGTGGCAGCGCTCGGGCGAACTGATCATCATGGTGCTGTTCGGCGGCATCGGCACCTTGTACGGCGCCATCGTCGGCGCGGCGTCTTATCTGCTGCTCGAAGAGGTGCTGGCCGGCTTCACCGAGAACTGGAAGCTGATCTTCGGCCCGCTCCTGGTGCTGATCGTGCTGTTCGCGCGCGGCGGCCTCACCGGTCTCCTTGCCTCCATCAAGGCGAGGCTGACGCCGTGACCGACGCCGTGCTGCTGATCGAGAACCTGCGCAAGTCGTTCGGCGGCCTCGTCGTCACCGACGGCGTGACCCTGGAGATCGGACCCGGCGAACTGCATGCCGTCATCGGCCCGAACGGCGCCGGCAAGACGACATTGATCCACCAGATCTCCGGCACCCTGACGCCTGACGACGGCCGCATCCTGCTCAACGGCACCGACATCTTGGCGCTGCCGCCACAGGAGCGCGCCAAACTGGGGCTGGCCCGCTCGTTCCAGATCACCTCGGTGCTGCCGCGCTTCTCGGCGCTGGAGAACGTCGCGCTTGCGGTACAGGCGCGCTCGGGCTCGAGCTTCCGTTTCCTGAGGCCGGCCGCGGCGGAGGCAACGCTGAACGACGAAGCGATGGCGGCGCTGACCGAAGTTGGCCTCGACCAGCGCGCCCATATCGTTGCCGCGCATCTGTCGCACGGCGAAAAGCGCGCGCTGGAACTGGCCATCGCGCTGGCGCTCGAACCCAAATTGCTGCTGCTCGACGAGCCGATGGCCGGCACCGGTCCGGAGGAATCCGAGCGCATCGTCACCGTGCTCAAGAAGCTCAAGGGCCGTTTCGCCATGCTGCTGGTCGAGCACGACATGAATGCGGTGTTCGCGCTGGCCGACCGCATCTCGGTGCTGACCTACGGCCGCGTGCTGGCCAGCGGCGAACCCGAAGCCGTGCGCAACGATCCGGCTGTGATGCAGGCCTATCTCGGTGAGGAGCTCGAATAATGCTCCACGTCGAGAACCTCGCCGCCGCCTACGGCCCTGCCCAAGTGCTGTTCGACATCTCGTTCGCGGTCAACGACGGCGAGGTGGTGACGCTGATCGGCCGCAACGGCATGGGCAAGACGACGACGATCTTTACGCTGATGGGCCTGGTGCCGCCGCTCTCGGGCCATGCGCGCTTCGACGGCACATCGCTGATCGGCCTGCCGCCTTACTCCATCGCGCAGGCCGGCATCGGCCTGGTGCCGGAAGGCCGCCAGATCTTCCCGACGCTCAGCGTCGAGGAGAACCTGATCGCCACCGGCGCCGCGCGCTTCGGCAAGGCGCAGTGGACCTTGGAGCGCGTCTACCAGTTCTTCCCGTCGCTCGCCGCGCGCAAGAGCAACATGGGCAACCAGTTGTCAGGCGGCGAACAGCAGATGCTGGCGATCGGCCGCGCGCTGATGACCAATCCCAAGCTCCTCATCCTCGACGAGGCGACCGAAGGCCTCGCGCCGAAGATCAGAACCGAGATCTGGAACTGCCTGTCGCTGCTGAAGAAGGAAGGCCAGGCCATCCTCGTCGTCGACAAGCACATCAACGCGCTGATGAAGATCGCCGACCGTCACGTCGTGGTCGAGAAAGGCCGCACGGTGTGGAGCGGGAGTTCGGCCGAACTCGGCGCGGATGCGACCGTGCGGCAGAGATATTTGCAGGTTTGAAGGAACCCTGCTCCAACCGCTTGCGCAAGCCTGCTCCCTCTCCCCTTGGGGGAGAGGGTTGGGGCGAGGGGGCAAGTGCCTAGCTATAGTTTGTAACCCCTCACCCTGATCGCCATAGCGCGTCTATGACGCGCGTGAACGCGCTTATGGCGATCCGACCTCTCCCTATGGGAGAGGTGAAGAAGAAGTTACACCCCCGCCAGTTCGGCCATGCCGGCGGCGAATTCCACCTGCGGCGACCAGCCGAGTTCGCGCTTGAGCCGCGAGGAGTCGGCAGTAATGTGGCGCACGTCACCGAGCCGGTAGCCGCCGGTGACCACCGGCAGCGGACCTTTCAGCGCCTGCGCCAGAGCGAGCGCCATGTCGCCGACCGTGCGCGGCATGCCGGAGCCGACATTAAAGGCGCGCACGCCGCTCTCGTGCTTCTCGCAGGCATCGACGGTGGCGGCGGCGACGTCGCGCACGTGAATGAAATCGCGGCGCA
>JAHCKF010000333.1 GCA_026125925.1 Pseudolabrys sp. | reverse complement strand
CGGCCTGCTCGGCGGCTCGCGACTGGGCAACGACATCAACAAGGCGGTCGGCGGTCTCGCCGGCAAGACGCTCGACCAGAACATCGAACTGCGCAGCCAGGTCGTGGTGCATTCGAAGCCGGCCTTCGCCGCCAACTGGCGTCTGCAACCCAACCTGTCGGCGCAGGTGACGCTCGCCGACACCGCGGTGAACATCGCCGGCATCAAGATCAACATGGCGGGCGAGGCCAAGCCCCTGATCGAGCAGCAGGTCAACCAGCAGGTCGCAAATTTCGAAGGCCGCATCCGCAACGATCCGATGATCGAACAGGCGGCCCGCGAGCAATGGGTCAAGATGTGCCGCTCGATTCCACTCGGCGGTGGCGATACCGGGCTGCCCGAGTTGTTCCTGGAGATGAAGCCGGTGCGCGCCGCCGCGGCGCAGCCGCAGATCGACGCCAAGAACATGACGCTCGCCATCGGCGTCATGGCCGAGACGCGCATCACGCCGCAGGCGACCAAGCCCGCCTGCCCGTTTCCGCAATCGCTCGAACTGGTGCCGCCGATGGAAAACGGCAAGCTCGTCGTCGGCCTGCCGATCGACGTGCCGTTCAAGGACCTCAACAAGCTGATCGACGCGCAACTTAAAGGACGCCGCTTTCCGGAGGACAAGAATGCGCCGGTCGAGGTCGAGGTGCTCAAGGCTAGCCTTGCCGCCTCCGAAGACAAGCTGCTGATCTCGCTGCGCGTCAAGGCGCATGAGCGCAAGAGCTGGTTCGGCTTCGGCGCCCAGGCCGACGTCGAGATCTGGGGCCGGCCCAAGCTCGACCCGCAAACGCAGGTGCTGCGTCTCACCGACGTTTCGCTCGCAGTGGAGTCTGAAGCGGCCTTCGGCCTGCTTGGCACCGCGGCGCGCGCGGCGATGCCTTACCTGACGCAGGCGATCGCCGACAACGCCGTCATCGACCTGACGCCGTTCCTCGCCGATGCCAAGAATAAAATCGCCGCCACGATGGCCGACTTCCGCCAGGCCGGCAACGGCGTCACGGTCAACACCTCGATCGACACGCTGCGACTGAACGGCATCGCCTTCGACTCCAACGTGCTGCGCGTCATCGCCGAGGCCGAAGGCACCGCCAAGGTGGCGGTGACGCAGTTGCCGCGGATGTAGCGCCGAGCCCGACTCAGTCATTGCCGGGACAAGCCCGGCAATGACAGCGTGGAGGGCCGCAATGGCAGCGCGGGCCCGGCAATGACTAAGAAGCGAGGCTCTCGCCTACCGCCTGCCTTTTGCCACAGCGGCGTCGGCGACCTTCGTGGCGAGCTTCAGCTCGGTGAGTTCGGCCGGCGTGAAATAATAAAGCTCGTCGCGCGGGGTTTCCATTGCATGCACCCAGACGCCGAGATCGATGCCCATGGCGCGCAAATATTTCTGGCACTCCGCCGAGATGGCCTGCGCGTTGCGCATGGCGTCGTCCCCGGTCAGCCCGGCGCTGCGGGCCGCCGACACCTGATGCACGCCAATGGCGGCCTTTGCTGCCGCCCGGCGCTCGACACCGCCGGCGAACACCAGCGGACATGACGAGGCGCAATAACGGCCGCTCTCCACTTCGGTCGTGAAGCCCTTGTCGCGAATGAGCCGGCCCATCGCCAGCGCATCCTGCACCGAGCCGCCCGGCGAGCGCAGCACCACCGTCTTGACATACGAGCCGCGCCTGCCGACCTCATCGGCGAAACGCTGTGCCGTGCCCGGCGTGATGGTGCCATAGGCTTCGAGCCGCCCGTTGGCGGCGAGCTCGAAGGTCATCGCATTCTTGAGCGCCGCGCTTTCGCGGACCGGCGGCGCGCGGCGATCGGGCGCGCGCTTGGTCTGCGGCAGCGGCTCGGTGGCGGGCCGATCGAGCGGCTCGTCGACCGACGGCGCGGCGAGCGAGGCGTTCGACTCGGCGAGCTTGCGGATGTCGCCATAGTCGAGCGCCAGCACGACGATCGTCGCGGCGATCAGCCCGCGATAGAGCCAGCGCAGCACGTCGTCATCCGGCCTGCCGTCGCGCCAGCGCGTGAGTGCCGCCTTGAGCGACGTCATCACGCCTCGCTTTTCTTGCCGGCACGCGCCGTGGCGAGCGCGGTGACATTTTCGTCGTCGGCCGCCGGCTGCTGCGCGGCAGCCGCGTCCGCGGCGCGCTTCGGCAGGTCGGATGTCGCGTTGAGTTCAGCATGCGTGCGCTCGATGTCGCGGGCCAGCCTGAGCGCGGCGAGCATCTCACCCGCCGTCATGCTGTCGGCCGCCATCGGCTCGTCGCTGCGGCGGATGGAGGCTTCCACCACGCACAGGATCAGCACCAGCACCGCCGGCAGTAGATCGATCGAGATCGCACCGGCCCAGCTCGGCAGGAAATCGCCGGCATAGCGCACCACCGCCTCGGCCGTGGACAAGGACTGGAAGCGCTGCGGCTCGACCGCCGGAGTGTCGAGAATCTTATCCGCCGCGGCGGACAGGGCCTTGGCCTGCGCATCGACGGCCTGCTCGACCTTGCCGACCACCGAAGTTTGACGCTCGGCGAGATCGCCGCGGCCGCCGGCCGCCGGGGCGATGAATCCGGAGATCAACCCGTCGGCCGCGCGCTTCACCGACGGCGCCACCGAGGTCTGCTGCAGCTTGGCGATGACGCCCATCAGGTTCATCGCTTCCTTGCCGAAGGCGTCGCTGCGTGCATTGATCGGGCCGCGGTCGGACACGAGTTCGCGCATCTTCTCCAGGTGCTTGCCGCCCTGCGCGTAAAGCGCCGTCACCTTGTCCGCGGAGCCGGCGACTTCCTTGCCGAGGTTGTCGAGCTGGTTCGCCATCTGGGTGAGGAGCTGCACGACGGTGCCCGACCCCGCCGTGCCGGTCAGCGAGCCGGCCTTCTCGGCATCGGCCAGCCGCGAGAACCGGGTCGAAGCCATCTGGATGTCAGGGAGGAGCCCCTGCGCCGCGAGCGCATTGTTATGGGCGCGGTCGAGATCGCGGGTATAGCCTTGCGTCATCACGGCGAGGTGCTGCTGGATCGCGGCGGCGCCGGCAAGCGCCGATGCGTTGAGCCAGGACGACATGGCGACGATCATCACCGCGCCGAGGCCCATGCAGCCGAACAGCAGCGCACGGTTGGTGCGCTCGCGGATATGCGGCAGGAATTTCATGAGGAAGAGCCAGAAGGCGTAGATGCCGACCGACACCGCGGCGGAATAGATCACGGCCGCGAAGAACACGATGGTGGCGTCGCCGTTGAGCAGATCGCGCACGCCGAGATAGGTGTAAACGCCGCTTGCCAGCGACAGGATGGCAAGGGTCACGCGGCTGGTGGTTTCCAGCCGGCCGATGCCGTCGCGCAGAACCATGGACATATGAATATCGCCGCAGCACGTCAGCCGCGTCCCCTTGGCCCCCCAACGTTGTAAAGTGATGAATGAAATCTCACGCGCGAATCCGTCGAAATTGTGAAGCGGCGGTTGTGTCAAAAGACACAAGGGACAGCCGCAACGCTCCCACTGTCATGCCCGGCCTTGTCTGTCATCCCCGGGCTTGTCCCGGGGATCCATGAGGAGGCTCCGCTCTCCTGTTTCGTACGGGTATTCATCGGCGCGGCTCATCATGGATGCCCGGCACAAGGCCGAGCGTGACGGTCGGTGCCTTACGCGCCGGCAGACCCCGGCGCGCCGATCGGCATTGCGCCACCTCTGGAACTATTTGATCGGGAACCCGACTATGCCCTACAAGTCTCCGCAGACGGGGTGACGGAGGGCTGATTCCATGATTCGCAAGATCGGCGTTGTGGCTGTGTTTATGGCTTTCTCGGCGTTGCTCGCTTTGGCGCCGGTGCGGCAGGCGGCAGCGCAGAACAATACTCTCGGCGGCGCGATCATCGGCGGCGGCATCGGCGCGATCGTCGGCGGCGCTGCGACCGGAAAGGCCGGCGGCGC
>JAHCKF010000332.1 GCA_026125925.1 Pseudolabrys sp. | reverse complement strand
CGGCGCGGCGGCCTGCGCGAGCGGCAGGCTGAACGAGAATTCGGCGCCGCCGCCGTCACGGTTCTGGGCGCGCAGGCGCCCGCCGTGATCCTCGATGATGGCGTAGGAGATCGACAGGCCGAGACCAAGGCCTTTGCCGACCTGCTTGGTGGTAAAAAACGGGTCGAACACCGAGGCCATATCGCCGGGTGCGATGCCGGAGCCGGAATCGGCGACGCTCACCTGCACCTGATCGCCGCTCTGCATCACCGAAACTGCGACCATGCGCTCGCGCATATGCGAGACCGCGTCGGCGGCATTGCTCAGGAGATTGAGCAGCACCTGTTCGAGCCGCGTCGCGTTGCCGGTGACCATGACGCCGCCGGCCGGCATGTCGATGACCGTGCGCACGCCTTCGGCGCCGAGCCGGGCATTGGCCAGCGCCAGCGCCCGCTGCACGACGACGGTGACATCCACCGGCTCCATCTCGCCGAAATCCTTGCGCGCGAAGGCGCGCAGATGCTGCGTCAGCTCGCTCATACGGGCGACGAGATCGTCGATCGTCGCCACCGTCGCGGCGGCGCGTTCGGTCGCGCCGTTGCGGATCAACAGCTTGGCGCTCGCCAGCGTGGTCTTCAGCGCGGCGAGCGGCTGGTTGATCTCATGCGCCAGCGCCGCCGACATCTGGCCGAGCGCGGCGAGCTTGCTCGCCTGCACGAGGTCGTCCTGCGCGCGCTTGAGCGCTTCTTCGGCGCGGCGGCGGTCTTCGATCTCGCGGCTCAGGCTGTCATTGGCGCGGACGAGTTCCTGGGTGCGCTCGGTGACGCGCTGCTCGAGCATGTCGTGCGCGTCGAGCTTGGCGCGCAAGGCGGCCCGGCGGCCGCGCCACCACAGGAACAGCAGCAGCAACACCGCCGCGGTCAGCGCCGAGGCTGCGCCGGCGAGAATGGCGGCGTGGCGGATCGGCGCGAGATCGGTGAACGAATACAGCGTCCAGTCATAACCTTCGAGGTCGGAGCGGGTGACGAGGAAGCTGTGCAATTCGTTGTCCGTCATCGCGATATCGACGACATCGCCATTGGCCGGCGACTGCGCATGCTTGAGCAGCGGCCAGCCTTCCAGCGAGATGCCGGAATATTGCATCGAGCGCCGGATGTCGGCGCGTTCGGTTTCGCTCAACGGGCGGATCGGGCGGTACTTCCAGTTCGGCGGGCTGGCGAGAAACAGGACGCCGCGGTTGTCGGCGAGCGCGATGTTGCTGCCGGCCGAACGCCAGTCGGCTTCGAGGCCTTCGAGCGAGATCTTCACCACCGCGACGCCGAGCAACGTGCCGTTGCGCCACACCGGCCGCGACAGGAAATAGCCCGGCTCGCCGGTGGTGACGCCGATGGCGAAGAACTGGCCGCGGCCGTGCTCCACGGCGTCGCGGAAATAGGGCCGGAAGCTGTAGTTCTCGCCGACGAAGCTCTTGGGCTGGTCGTAATTGCTGGCCGCCAGCGTCAGGCCCGACGCATTCATGACATAGAGGTCATCGGCCCCGGCCGCCGTCGCCAGCGCGGCCAGCGAGCGGTTGACGCGGTCGATGAGGGCGCGATCGGCCGGCGCCTCGAGCATGCGATGGATGCTCTCGTCATTGGCGAGCACGAAGGGCAGAGTGCGGAACCGCTCGACCACCTGATCGAGCGTCGAGGCATAGAGCCCGATCCGCTCGTCGCCGGTTGCCTTGGCCTCGGCCCGGCCGCTGCGATCATAGACGAGATAGCCGCAAGTGCCGGCGGCGGCGATCACCAGCAGCGCCGCGCACCAGGACAGGACCGATTTCGACGGGACTTTCACACGCGATACTCCAGCGGGCCGCAATGTGCGTGAAGGCGGCCGCCGAGACAAGTTGGGCCGATGGGCCGGTGGGCCGGTTCCCTGCCTCGTTTTGCGGCGCAGCGGCCCCGGCGATTTTGCCCGCCGCGCAAACGTGATATGGCCGAAGGGCGACGGACGGCGATCGAGACGAAGGCGGAAAGCCCGCGATCGGCAGAATTGAATATTGGGGGGGCGATGACCGCGGATCAGACATCGGCAGCCGTAGCCGAGGACGGTATTTCCGCCGAGCGGCTGCGTAAGGCCGAGGAATATGTCCAGCAGGAAGAGGGTGCGGGCAACCGGCTGACCGGCTGGACCGGCATTGCCGTGACCGCCATCGCCGTGGCGATGACCGTGTTCCACCTCTATGCCGCCTATGAGATCGTGCCGACGCAGCCCCTGCGGTACACCCATCTCGCTTTCGTTCTGGTGCTCACCTTCCTGCTGTTCCCGCTCAGCGCGAGATTCCGCAACCGCATCGAATGGTTCGACGTGATCGCCGGGCTGCTCGCCGTCGGCATCATGACCTATGCACTGCTCGGCGGCGACGACTTCACCGATCGCGCCGCCGTGCCGAACCAGTGGGACGTCGTACTCGGCGTTGCGCTGATCGTGCTCGTGCTGGAGGCATCGCGCCGCACCGCCGGTCCGATCATGCCGATCGTGGGTATTCTGTTTCTCGCCTATGCGCTGTTCGGCGAATATCTGCCGCCACCGTGGACCCACCGCAGCTACGATGTCGCGCGCCTTGTCGGCCACATGTTCATTACGCTCGAGGGCATTTTCGGCGTTGCGCTCGACGTGTCCGCGACCTTGATCGTGATGTTCACGATCTACGGCGCCATCCTTCTGCATTCCGGCGCCGGCAAGTTTTTCATCGACTTCTCGCTCGCCGTGATGGGCAACAAACCGTCGAGCGCCGGCCGCGCGGTCGTCGCCTCGTCGTTTCTGCTCGGCGGACCCTCCGGTTCCGGTGTCGCCACGACGGTGATGATCGGCACGGTTTCCTGGCCCATGCTCAGGAAAGCCGGATTCGAGGCCAACGCTGCCGGCGGTCTGCTCGCGGCCGGCGGACTTGGCGCCATCATCTCGCCGCCGGTGCTGGGCGCGGCGGCGTTCCTGATCGCCGAGTTTCTCAAGATCAGCTATCTCGACGTCATCTGGATGGCGGTGATCCCGACCTGTCTTTACTACCTGTCGCTTCTGTTCATGGTCGAGCTCGACGCCTTCCGTTTCGGCGCGCGCGAAGTCACGTTCAAGTCCGAGATGCCGCTCGGCATGATGGTGCGGCGCTATGGCTTTCACTTCGTCTCGCTGATCGCGGTCATAGTGTTCATGATCGTCGGCTATTCGCCGATGCTGTCGGTCTTTTTCTCGACCTTACTCGCTTTCGTCATGAGCGGGTTGGCGCCGGAAACCGCGCTCGGTCCGCGCCGGCTGCTGATCCCGCTGCTCGCCCTCGGCGTAATGGCGATGGCCGGTGCCGTTCTCCCGGGCTTTTCGAGCCTCGGTTTCGTTCATGTTTTCGAGTCGTACTTTCCGCTGCTGGTTCTCATCGCGATGGTCGGGATCGCGGTGATCGGCTTGTTTCCGGCCGGGCAGCGTGCCGTGCCGGAGTCCAGGAAGCTGACGGCGGCTTTCTCCGAAGGCGCCATCGGCGTGCTCGGCGCGGCGACGACCTGTGCGTCCGCCGGCATCATCGTCGGTGTCGTCACGCTCACGGGTCTCGGGCTGAAATTCTCGTCGATCGTCATCGATATGGCCGGCGGCAGCTTGCTGCTCACGGCCATTTACACGGGGCTGGTGGTCTGGATCATTGGCCTCGCCGTACCCGTCACCGCCTCCTACATCATCTGCGCGGTTATCGCGGCGCCGGCTTTGACCAAGCTCGGCGTGCCGGACTACGCCGCCCATATGTTCATCTTCTATTACGCGGTGCTCTCGGAGGTCTCGCCGCCGACGGCCTTGTCGCCCTTCGCGGCGGCCGCGATCACCGGCGGCGATCCCTACAAGACCACGCTGCAGGCCTGGAAATACACGTTGCCGGCTTTCCTCGTGCCCTTCGTCTTCGTGCTCGATCCGCAGGGCCTCGGGCTTCTCCTGAAGATTCCCAAAGGCGGCTCGATCACCG
>JAHCKF010000331.1 GCA_026125925.1 Pseudolabrys sp. | reverse complement strand
TCAACGTCTTCGAGAATTCGCACTCGATGATGCCGCTGGTCTACAAGTTCACCAGCGTCTGGGGCAATCACGAAGGCTCGATGTTGCTGTGGGTGCTGATCCTGGCGGTGTTCGGCGCCGCGGTGGCTATTTTCGGCACCAACCTGCCGTCGACGCTGAAGGCCAATGTGCTGGCGGTGCAGGGCTGGATCGCGTGCTCGTTCTATGTCTTCATCCTGCTGACCTCGAACCCGTTCCTGCGCATGGCGCGGCCGCCGCTCGAGGGCCGTGACCTCAACCCGATCCTGCAGGATCCCGGCCTCGCCATTCATCCGCCGCTGCTCTATCTCGGCTATGTCGGCTTCTCGATCGCGTTCTCTTTCGCCATTGCCGCGCTGATCGAGGGTCGCATCGACGCCGCCTGGGCGCGATGGGTGCGGCCGTGGACCCTGGCCGCGTGGATGTTCCTCACCGTCGGCATCGCCATGGGCTCCTACTGGGCCTATTACGAACTGGGCTGGGGCGGCTTCTGGTTCTGGGATCCGGTGGAGAACGCATCGCTGATGCCGTGGCTCGCCGGCACGGCGCTGCTGCATTCCGCGGTGGTGATGGAAAAGCGCAACGCGCTGAAGATCTGGACCATCCTGCTCGCCATCCTCGCCTTCTCGCTGTCGCTGATCGGCACCTTCCTGGTGCGCTCGGGCGTGCTGACCTCGGTGCATTCCTTCGCCGAGGATCCGCGTCGCGGTGTGTTCATCCTCGGCATTCTGGTGCTGTTCATCGGCGGCGGCCTGTCGCTGTTCGCCTGGCGCGCCCCGTTGCTGCGGCAAGGCGGATTGTTCGCTCCGGTGTCGCGCGAGGGCGCCCTGGTCTTCAACAACCTGTTCCTGACCACCGCGTGCCTGACGGTGTTCGTCGGCACGCTGTATCCGCTGGCGCTGGAGGCGCTGACCGGCGAGAAGATTTCGGTCGGTGCGCCGTTCTTCAATCTCACTTTCGCGCCGCTGTTCATTCCGCTGATGTTCGCCATGCCGTTCGGCACCTTGCTGGCGTGGAAGCGCGGCGACATTCTGGGCGTGGCGCAGCGGCTGATGGCGGCCTTCGCCGCCGGCATCGTCGCCATTGCCGTGACCTTCGCCGCCGCCGGCGTCGAGCACGTGCTGGCGCCGTTCGCAATCGGGCTTGCCTTCTTCGTCATCGTCGGCGCACTGGTCGATCTCGCCGAGCGCATCGCGCTGTTCCGCGCGCCACTGGCGACGTCATGGGCGCGTGCGCGCGGTCTGCCGCGTTCGGCCTGGGGCACGGCGATAGCGCATGCCGGCGTGGCCGTAACCTTGATCGGCATTGCCGCCGCCTCGACCTGGGGCACCGAACGTATCGTGGCGCTGAAAGAGGGGCAGACGACGACGTTGTCCGGATATGCGCTGACCTTCGACGGCATGGTGCAGCGGGCCGGGCCAAACTTCCGCGTGCTGGCCGCCAAATTCACGCTGCGGCAAGGCGGACAGGTTGTCGGCATCCTCGAGCCGTCGAAGCGCACCTTCGGCGCGCGCGGCATGACGACGACCGAAGCGGCGCTCAAGTCGCAGGGCGCCAGCCAGCTTTATCTGTCACTCGGCGATACCAATGATGACGGCTCGGTGGCGGTCCGCTTCTACTACAAACCGCTCGTGCTGTTGATCTGGATCGGCGCGGTGGTGATGGCGCTCGGCGGCGCGCTGTCGCTGTCGGATCGCCGCCTGCGCGTCGGCGCGCCGAAGCCGGCGGCCAAAGCCGTTTTGCAGCCGGCGGAGTAGGGTGATGCGGCGTCTGATCGTCGGCGCATTGTTGTCGTCGCTGTTATTTCCCAGCGTCGCCTTCGCCGTGCAGCCCGACGAGATCCTCAAGGACCCGGCGCTCGAAGCGCGCGCGCGCGTCCTGTCGCAAGAACTGCGCTGCATGGTCTGCCAGAACCAGTCGATCGACGATTCCGACGCGCCGCTGGCGCGCGATCTGCGCTTGCTGGTGCGCGAGCGCCTGGAGAAGGGCGATAGCGACAAGCAGGTGCTTGATTTCCTCGTCGCGCGCTATGGCAATTTCGTTCTGCTCAAGCCGCCCGTTGAACCTGCTACCTTGCTGCTGTGGGGCTTGTCGCCGTTGGTGCTGATCATCGGCATCGGCGCCCTTGTCGTCATGGCGCGCCGGCGCCGAGCGATCGTGCTGGAATCCGAAGGCCTCAGCGCCGAGGAACGGCGCCGCCTCGACGGTCTGGTTCAGAAAGATTCCGCGGGTTAAGCCGGCCTGCGTCGTATCACGTTGAATTCAAAGGCTAATTTCTTTTCCCCATTACCGATTATTAATCCCGCCGTCAGGACGCTGTAAGGCGCGGACCTCCATCTTCAGCTCAACAAACGGCGCGAGATGCGCCCCACCGATTAGCTGATGGAGACTTCGCATGAGCGTTCAACCCGCTCCGCAACCCCCCAAGAAAACGGGCGTGTTATCCGTCCGTCGCATTGCGCTTCTCGCCACCACGGTCGCCGGCCTCGGCGCCGCCGCTTTTGTCGCCGCTCCCGAATTCAACATCCCGCTGCATTACCCCGCCGCTCAGGCGCAGAACCTGACCGAGCAGGCCAAGAAGCTGCCGGCGCCGATCGGCTTTGCCGATATCGTCGAGAAGGTGAAGCCGGCCGTGATCTCGGTCCGCGTCAAGGTCGACGGCGGCCCGGCGACGACCGGTCTCGGCGCCGACATGGAAAACGTGCCGCCGGGCCTGCGTGAATTCTTCCGCCGCTTCGGCATGCCCGACGGTATGCCGAACGGCATGCAGGGTCAGCGCGGTGGCGGTCATAACGTCATCACCGGCCAGGGCTCGGGATTCTTCATCTCCGCCGACGGTTATGCCGTGACCAACAACCACGTTGTCGAGAAGGCCGAGAGCGTCGAGGTCAAAACGGACGACGGCAAGACTTACAAGGCCAAGGTGATCGGTACCGATCCGCGGACCGATCTGGCGCTGATCAAGGTCGATGGCGCCTCGTTCCCGTTCGTGAAGCTTGCCGACAAAGCGCCGCGTATCGGCGACTGGGTGCTGGCGGTCGGGAACCCCTTCGGTCTCGGCGGCACCGTGACCGCTGGTATCGTCTCGGCGCGCGGCCGCGACATCGGCGCCAGCGCTTACGATGACTTCATCCAGATCGATGCGCCCGTCAACAAGGGCAACTCCGGCGGCCCGAGCTTCGATACCGAAGGCAATGTCATCGGCGTCAACACGGCGATCTACTCGCCGTCGGGCGGCTCGGTCGGCATCGCGTTCGACATCCCGGCCGACACCGTCAGGAGCGTCATCACCCAGCTCAAGGATCATGGCTCGGTGACGCGCGGATGGATCGGCGTGCAGATCCAGCCGGTGACCAAGGATATCGCCGACTCGCTCGGCCTGAAGAAGGCGCAGGGCGCGCTCGTCGCCGAACCGCAGGACGGCAGCCCGGCGAAGAAGGCCGGCATCAAGGCCGGCGACGTCATCACCGCAGTGAATGGCGAGGAGGTCAAGGATGCCCGCGATCTCGCCAGAAAGATCGGTGCGATGCAGCCGAAGCAGGAGGTCAAGCTTTCGGTTCTGCAGAACGGCGCTGAAAAGACCGTCTCGCTGACGCTCGGCCAGATGCCGAACAGCGAGAAGCAGGCCAGCAACGACGATAACGGCGTCGACATGAGCAAGCTCGGTCTGACGCTGGCGCCGGCGGCGCGGGTCGCAGGTGCAGGGTCCGAGGGCGTCGTCGTCACCGGCGTCGATGGCTCCGGCGCGGCCGCCGATCGCGGCTTTGCCACCGGCGACGTGATCCTCGAGGTCGCTGGCAAAAAGGTCGAGACGCCGAACGATGTCCGCAAGGCCATCGCCGCCGTCAAGTCCGACGGCAAGCGCACGGTTCTGATGCGCGTCAAGAAGGGTGACAACACCCGTTTCGTGGCGCTGCCGGTCAGCAACGGCTGATCGGACGAGTTTGGGGAT
>JAHCKF010000330.1 GCA_026125925.1 Pseudolabrys sp. | reverse complement strand
GACGCCGTCGAGCGCCTGCGCGTCGCCGTAATGCACGTCGATGTTTTCAACGAGGAGCATTAGATCGCCTCCGCGCCGAGATAGGAGTCGATCACCGCCTTGTCGCGCACCACGTCGGCCGGCGCGCCGTCGGCGATATTGGCGCCGTGATGCAGCACGACGATGCGCTGCGCCAGCGCCATCACCGCGCGCATGACGTGCTCGATGAGCAAAATGGTCAGCCCGGTGTCGCGGTTGAGATCGCGCAGGATGCCGACGATGCGGTCGGTCTCGGTCGGACGCAACCCGGCCATCACCTCGTCGAGCAGCAACAGCTTCGGATCGGTCGCCAGCGCACGGGCGACCTCGAGGCGCTTGCGATCCGGCAGCGTCATCGACGAGGCCTGCTGCGCCCGCTTGTCGTAGAGATCGAGCCGCCGCATCACCTCGTGCGCGTGTGCGCGCGCGACGGTTACGTCGCGGCGCTTCATCAGCGCGCCGACAATGACGTTGTCTTCCACCGACAGCGCCGGGAACGGCCGCACGATCTGGAAGGTACGGCCGATGCCGCGCTGGGCGATCTCATTGGGCGCCAGGCCGTCGATGCGCTCGCCGGCGAAGGTGATGGCGCCGCCGTCCGGCGCGTGGACGCCGGCGATCATGTTAAACAACGTCGTCTTGCCAGCGCCGTTCGGCCCGATCACGGCATGGATGCCGCCCTGCGGCACCTCGAATGACACCTTGTCCACGGCGAGCAGGCCGCGGAACCGCTTGCTGACGCCTTCGACCTGGAGAAGCGTACTCATGGTGCGCGCTCCGTCAGGCCGAGCCGGCGTTTGACCCAGGGCCACACGCCGTCCGGCACCGCCATGATCACGAACAGAAGACAGATGCCGTAGAACACCTGCTTGGCGCCGGGGATGTCGATGCCGATGGCGTGCAGGCCCTCGGTCAGGGTTTCGGCGAGACCGGTGAGAATGAAGGCGCCGAGGATCGGACCGAACAAGGTGCCGACGCCGCCGACGATCGGACCGAGGATGATCTCGATTGAGCGCGAGATGTGGAAGACCTGCTCCGGGAACAGGTTGTTGTAATAGAACGCGTAGATCACGCCGGCGAAAGACGTCATCGCCGCGGAGATGACAACGGCGATCATCTTGTAGCGGAAAGTGTCGATGCCGGCCGAGCGCGCGGCCTCCTCGTCTTCGCGGATGGCGAGCCAGAAATAGCCGATGCGGCTCTGCAACAGCGCGCGGCAGCCGATGAAGGCGGCGACGGCGGCCACCAGCAGCACGTAGTAGAACATCACCGGCTGGCCGCGGAGGTGCCAGAGGTCGTTCTTGGTGTATTGCGCCACCGGCAGGAACAGCCCGGACGAGCCCTTGGTGAAGGCGAGATGGTCGAAGCCGACGCGAGCGAATTCGGCGAAGGCAATGGTCAGGATGGCGAAATAGACGCCGCCGACCCTGAAGCGGAAAGCGAGATAGCCGATGAAGGCGCCGGCCAGCCCGGCAATCGGCACCGCGACCAAGAGGCCGAGCCACGGCCCGATGCCGTAATGCACGTACAGCGCCGCCGCCGTATAGGCGCCGAGCCCGACATAGAGTGCATGACCGAGGGACAGTTGTCCGGCAAAGCCCATCATGATGTTCCACGCCTGCCCGACATAGGCGAAGTACAGGATGAGGATGAGCACGGTGAGCAGATAATCGCTGGCAAAGAACGGCGCAGCCACGAGCACCGCAAGCAAAGCCGCCAGGAGAATGAGGACGCGGGCCGACAGGCCTTCGATGAGCCGTGCCAGCATCACGCGACCTTCTTGCCGAGAATGCCTTGCGGCCGGAACAACAGCACAAGGACGAGGATGGCGAAGGAGAACATGCTCTTCGCCGATGGCGTAAAGAGCAGCCCGGCCATCGCTTCGGTCAGGCCGATCATGACGCCGCCGATCAACGCGCCAGGCATCGAGCCGAGGCCGCCGGTGATGACGATGATGAAGGCAAGCAGCGTATAGGCCGGGCCGAGCGACGGCGTCACATCGACGATGAGCGCCAGCATGACGCCGGCGGCACCGACACAGGCGGCGCCGAGCGCGAAGGTGAGCGCGTAAAGGTGCTTGACATCGAGCCCGACCACCAGCGCACCGTGGTAGTTGTCGGCGCAGGCGCGGATCGCGGTGCCGATCGTCGTGTACTGGAAGAAGCAGAACAGCGCCGCCGCCACCACCAGCGCCGCCAGCGCCGCATAAGCCTTGGTGGCGTCGACGATCAGCGGCCCGATCTGATAGCTGTCATAGGCGTAGGACACCTGCACGTTCTGCGCATCCGGCCCGAACAGGATGAGCAGGATATTGACCATGATGATCGCGACCGCGACGAGCAGCAGGAACTGGCTGTGCTCGGGCCGTGTAATGAACGGATTGATGAGGCCGGCCTGCAGCACATAGCCAAAGACGCCGAGCGTCGCCGCGATCGGCACCAGCATGACGAGCGGGTCGAGGTGGAATGCCGAGAACAGGGTGACGGCGATGTACATCGCCACCGTCATCATCTCGCCGTGGGCGAAATTGACGACGCGCACCACGCCGAAAATCACCGACAGGCCGAGCGCCATCAGGCCGTAGACCAGCCCGGTCAGGATGCCGCCGACAGCGACGTTGAGATAGATATCGAAGGGCAACTCTTGTTCTCGATTCGAATACGAGGAGATCTGCCGCTGTCATCACTGGGCTTGTCCCGGTGATCCCGCTTAGGGTTGCACGGCCGTGCCTATCTAAGCGGGATGGCCGGGACAAGCCCGGCCATGACATCGTCGTTGGCAGCGCAGGTAAGACCTTAAACCTTACGAACGCTGGTTATACGGCTTCAACGGCCATTCCGGCTTGGCGTTCGCCGCTTCCTTCGGCGCCACGGTGACGAGCTTGCCGCCGCGGTTCTGGATGCCGCCGCCGATGATCTTGTCGTTCTGACCCTTTTCGTTGAACGAGATGCCGGGACCGATGGCCGAGTTGTCCTTGATGTCGGTCTTGCGGATCGCGTCGGCCAGCGCCTTCGGATCGGACGAACCGGCGCGCTTGTAGGCATCGGCGGCCACCAGCAAAGCCTCGAAGGTGTAGACGTGGTTGGTGTTGAGGTTGACACCGGCATGCGTCTTGGCGAGCGCGGCTTCGAGCGCCTTCGACAGCTTCTTGTTCGGGTCATACCATGGCGCAAAGCTCAGCGGACCGTCCGACAGCTTGCCGAGGGTCTTGAGATACTGGTCTTCGTACCAGCCCGGACCCATGCTCATGACCGAGGTCGGCGTCCAGCGCTGCTTAACCATTTCGCGGGTCAGCAGGATGGCGTCGTTGAGACGGCTCACCATCAGCAGAATCTCGGCGCCGGTCGCCTTGGCCTTGGCCAGTTCGACCGAAAGGTCGCGCGCCGCCGGATCGTAAGGGATGGTCTCGACGATCTTGTACGACATATTGAACTTCGGCATCACGGCGCCGATGCCGCCGGCCATCGCCGTGCCGAAGGTGTCGTTGACGTGCATGAACACCGCGGTCTTCGGCGACGCGTTGCTGAGTTCCAGTATCTGCTTCTGACAAACGAAGGCGTCGCGCAGGATCATCGGCGCGGTCGGGAAGTTGCGGAATACGAACTTGTAGCCCTGCTCCGTGATCGGCGGCGCCGCGGCGATATTGATGACGAAAGGAATGCCCTTCTGCTCGGCGACCTGCGCGATGGCGCTCGACTGACCGCTATCGAACGCGCCGACGAGGAGCTGCGCGCCCTCGCCGATCAACTTCTCGGCGCGCGAGCGGGCGACGTCGACATTGGTTTCAGTGTCGGCATTGATGATCTGAAGCTCGGGATAGCCGAGATCCTTGAGGATGCCGGCGGCGATATCGACGCCGCGCTGGCAGTCCTGGCCGATGCCGGCCTGGTAGCCCGAGCGTGGCAGCAGAACGCCGACCTTCAGTGGGCCGGCGGCGCGGGCGATGTTGAAGGGCGCGAGGCCCGC
>JAHCKF010000033.1 GCA_026125925.1 Pseudolabrys sp. | reverse complement strand
AAGGCCTCGACCGCATCTTCAAGGATGCCGGACTGGAATGGGTCGATTCCGGCTGCTCGATGTGCGTCGGCATCAATGGTGACCTGGTGCCGGACGGCGAGCGCTGCGCCTCCACCACCAACCGCAATTTCAAGGGCCGCCAGGGCCGCGGCGCGCGCACGCATCTGATGTCGCCGGCGATGGTGGCCGCTGCCGCCGTCACTGGCCATCTCGCCGACGTCCGGCCGCTGCTCGCCGGCCGAAAGGTCTGAGGCACGATCATGGAGAAATTCACCCGCCTCACCGCCAAAGCCTGCCCGCTGCCGCAGGCCAATCTCAACACCGACCAGATCCTGCCGGCGCGCTTTCTCAAATGGCCGCGCGAGAAAGGTCTGGGCTCCGTGCTGTTCCAGGATCTGCGCGTCGATGCCGACGGCAAGCAGGATCCGGATTTTCCGCTCAACCAGACGAAATGGCAGGGCGCGCAGATTCTCGTCGCCGGCCGCAATTTCGGCGGCGGCTCCTCGCGCGAAGCCGCGGTCTATGCCGTCTACGATTACGGCTTCCGCTGTGTCATCGCGCCGTCCTTCGGCGATATCTTCGCACAGAATTCGGTGAAGAACGGCCTGCTCGCCGCCGTCGTGACCGATCACGACGCGGCTGAACTGGCAGCGGCGATTGTCGCCGATCCGGCGCGCGAGGTCACGGTCGATCTGGCGCAGCAGAGCATCGCCTGCGGCAACCGCACTTATGCGTTCACCATCGATCCGGTCAGCAAGAACCAGTTGCTCAACGGCTGGGACGATGTCGATCTCACCGAAAGCTACCGCGCGCAGATCGACAGCTTCCGGACGGCAGACCGAGAGCGGCGGCCGTGGGCCGTCATCGGCCCGCGCTGATCAGGCCGCTCGCGCACCCCCGCGAAATTTCCTGTTGCGACATCCTGCTGCCTTTGTTTGGTAGTCTTTAGGACGTGTTGCGTGGGGTGCGAGTGTTGCGAAGTGCCGAGTGGCGCGATGTCAGGCGAATGGCCATTGGTTGCTGCCTCAGCGCGGTCCTTCTAGGGCCGAGCCCCGCTTTCGCTTTCGATTTTTTCGGGCTTTTCGGCGATAAGCCGCCTGCCGCATCGCAGCATGCGTTGCCCTATCTCATCGAGTTCCAGAGCGGCGAAAGTTCCAAAAGCCTCGACAAGGAACTCAAGGAGGCGCTGGAGCAAGCCTCGACATTATACAAGACGCGTCAGGATCCGCCGCCTGACGGCGAAACCCTGGTGCGCCGCGCCGAGGGCGACCTCGCACCGATGATCGATGCGCTGTGGGGCGCGGGATATTACGACGCGGCGCTGCGGATTGAGATTGCGGGGCAGCCGCTCGCGCTCGGCCGCACCACGCCGCCGAATGTCGCGCGCGGCGCCGAGAGCTTCCGCGCGCGGGAGGCTGTGCCGGTGAAGATTGTCGTCACCCCGGGCCCACTGTTCCATCTGCGCAATATCGGCTTCGTCGATGCGCGCACGCGCCGCCCGTTCACGCCGGAGCAACTGCCGCCGAAAGTCGTCAAGCTGCAATCCGGCGATCCGGCGCGCGCCGCCGACATTCGCGCCGCGCAGGCGGCGCTGATCGATCATTTCCGCAGTCTCTCCTATCCGCTGGCCAAGGTCGCGAAGGTGCGTCCTACCGTCTTCCACCGCGAGGACGTGATGGATGTCGCGATCGCCATCGACACCGGACCGCGGGCCCCGTTCGGCCCGGTCACCGTGTCCGGCAAATCGAACGTCGATCCGAAGGTCGTGCGCTCGATGATCTACATCGAACCGGGCGATCCCTACTCGCCGGCGGCGGTGGCGGCGTCGCGCAAATCGGTGCTCAAGCTGCCGGCGATCAGTTCGGTGCGCATGCGCGAGCCCGATCATCTCGACGCCAACGGCCAGTTGCCGATCGACGCCGAGGTGACCGATCGCAAGCCCCGTGTCGTCGGCCTGTCGGCGCGCTATTCGACACTCGACGGTCCGGCCCTGCGCGCCTACTGGCAGCATCGCAACCTGTTCGGCGGCGCCGAAAGTTTGCGTCTCGAAGGCGATCTGTTCGTGCCGCCACGCACCAACACGCGCGCGCTCGACAATCTCAAGGACTTCGAACTCGCCGATCTCGGCGGCCGCTTCAAGGCGAGCTTCGTCAAGCCGGGCCTTTACGGCACACGCAACGATCTCCTGCTCGACGGCATGGTGGAGCGCGATAACACCGGCGGCGACGTCTTCGGCGGCTACAGCAGCAAGCGCGCGACCGCCGCGGCCGCGATCCGCCACCGCTTCACCGATACGTTCTCGACCCAGTTCGGCGTCACCGGCGAGCGCGGCACCACCAGCGACTCGCTCGGCACCGTCGATTACAGCCTGTTCGGCGTGCAGGCGGCTGTCACCTATGACTCCACCGATCGTCTGCTCGATCCGACCAAGGGCATCCGTGCCACCGGCACGGTTACCGCTTATCCTGAATTCCTCGGCTCCTCGGTCGGCATCGTCGAGAGCCGGGCGCAGGCTTCGACCTATTACGCCATCGACGACGAAGCGCGTTACGTGCTGGCCGGCCGCCTCGGTCTCGGCTCGGTGTCCGGCGCCTCACTCGGCGACATTCCCTCGACGCACCGCTTCTACGCCGGCGGCGGCGGTTCGGTGCGCGGCTATCGCTTCCGCAGCCTGAGCCCGCTCGGCCCGACCGGCGAGGTGATCGGCGGCCGCAGCCTGGTCGAGGCCTCGCTCGAGGCGCGCATCAAAATCACCGACACGATCGGCTTGGTGCCGTTCTTCGACGCTGGCGGCGCATTCGAGCCGGCCTACCCTGATTTCAGCCAGCCGCTGCGCTACTCGGCCGGACTTGGTTTCCGCTACTACACCGCCGTCGGCCCCATCCGCGTCGATGTCGCCCTGCCGCTCAATCGGCGCGAGGGCGACAATCGCTGGGCGCTCTATGTCGGCATCGGGCAGGCCTTCTGACATGCGGAAATGGCGCACCACCATCGGCATCGGCTTCGCAATTTGCCTGCTCGCGGCTGGCGCCCTGCTGGTGTCGACGCTGGCGGGCCGCAGCGCCGACGACGACAAGGGCTTGCTGTCCAGCTTCCTGTCGCGGGCCCTGTCGACGCCGCAGTCGCGTGTCTCGATCGGCCTGGTGCAAGGCGCGCTCCTGTCCGACTCCACGATCAGCGACATCAAGATCGCCGACCGTGACGGCGTCTGGCTCGAGATCGATCGTGTGCGGTTCAACTGGACGCGCTCGGCGCTGCTGTTCCGCAAGCTGCAGATCGACAAGCTCGAGATCGGCACGGTGCGCTATCTGCGCCCGGCGCTGCCCAACGAGCAACCCGAGGCGGTGTCCGACGAGCCGCTGCTGCCGGAGTTGCCGCTCAGCGTCGAGATCAAGGATTTCTCCTTGAAGGAACTGGCGCTCGGCGCGCCGGTCATCGGCACCGCCGCCAGTATCGGCGCGACCGGCGCCGCCTCTCTGGGCAATCCGGCGGAAGGACTCAACCTGCGCTTCGACGCCAAACGCCTCGATGCGGCGGGCACGCTGGCCGCGCGCGTTCAACTCATACCCGACAATCAGCGGCTGGCGCTTAAACTGACGGTCGACGAGCCGGCCAACGGCATCGCCGCCAATGCGCTGAATATCCCCGGCCGGCCGCCGGTGAAACTGAATCTCGACGGCGACGGCACGCTCGATGCCTTCAAGGCGCAGCTCGCCTTCTCGGCTGGCGATGACATCGGAGCCAACGGAACGGCGCAGATCAACCGTGTCAATGCCGAGCGGCGGCTGACGGTCGATATGGCCTCGCGCATCGAAGGCCTGCTGCCCTCGCTCGCCGCGCCCGTGTTCGCCGGCACCACGCGGCTCAATGGCAATGTGAGTTTCGCCGACAGCGGCGCCATCGCGGTCGCGCCCTTGACGGTGGCCTCGCAGACGGCGCGCCTCGATATCAATGGCGGCCTGTCCGCGGACCAGATCGCTGACGTCAGCATCACCGCACGCTCCCTGCCCAATGCCGGCGACAAAACCGCCGCCGGTGGCGCCGAGATCGGCCGCCTCACCTTCGACAGCACCATCAAGGGCCCGCTGATGGGCCCGGCCATCAACGCCACGCTCGATGCGCGCTATATCGCCACGCCGCAAGGGCGTGCCGCGTCCGTAACTGCGAAGCTGAATGCTTCGCCGACCGGCGACGTCACCGACAAGGCCACACGCGTTGCTTTCAGCGCCGACGCGCAGGCCGCGGGTCTGGCGCCGCGCGATGCGGCGCTGGCCCGCGCGCTCGGCGATACCCTGTCGCTCACCGTGCGCGGCAATTGGCAGGATGGCGTCGCCGATATTGCGACCGCGCGGCTGCAGACGCCGACAGCGCAGGCCAGCTTCAATGGCCGCGCCGGCAATCAGGAGCTTCAGGGCCGCCTCGCTGCCGAAGCGTCCGACCTTGTCCGCTTCGCCTCGCTCGCCGGCACCTCGCTGCGCGGCGCGTTCAAGTTCGATGCCGACATCAGCGGCGTTCCCAAGGATAACCGCTACGAAGCGATCATTGACGGCAATGTCACGCGCTTCGGTACCGGCATCGCCGCTATCGACGGACTGGCCGGCGAGCGCGTCACGCTCAAGGGCAAGGTGCTGAAGCTGCCGGCCGGCGGCTACGGCTTCGCCGATCTCAATCTGGGCGGCGCACACGCCACGGCGCGCCTCGACGGCCAGGCAACCGTGACCGCCGCCGATATCGACGCGCGCGTCGTCATTCCCGAACTCAAATATGCCGACGACCGGCTCGCCGGCCGCGCCGAACTTGCCGGCAAGCTGACCGGCACGATCGAACGGCCAAACGCCAACGCCACCTTGACCGTGACCAACGCCCGCGCGCTGGGCCGCCCCGTCTCGCGCCTCGCCATCGGCCTCACAGCCACCGACCTCATCGGCCTGATCGACGCGCGCGCCACGCTCGATGGCAACGTCGATAACAAACCCGCGAGTGGCGCTCTGCATGTCGCCAAGCAGCAGAACGGCGCCTGGCTCTTGAGCGATGTCGACCTTCGCGTCGGCTCCGTCACCGCCAAAGGCGGCGTAACGCTGACGCCCGAGCAACTCGCCAGCGGCCGCCTGACTATCGATGCCGGCAATCTCGACGATCTGTCGCCGCTCGCTTTGACGAAGCTCGCCGGCCAGCTGCGCGCCGATGCGACGCTCGATGCCGTCAACGGCGGCCAGGACATTGCGCTGCAGGCCACCGCGCGCGGCGTCAAGTTCGGCACCTCGTCGCTCGACCAGCTCGACGCCGACCTGCGCGCCACCGATGTCTATCGCAAGCCGGTGATCGACGGTCATATCTCAATCGACCGCGCCAGCGTCGCCGGTGAAGACATCAGGCAAGTGCGTATGACCGCCACCGGCGCATCGGGCGCGAGCGACATCGCCCTCACCGCGCAGGCGCGCGGCTTCGCGCTTGACGCGCGCGGCCGCCTGATCGCCGCCGACGCGATCAGTCTCGAATTGTCGCGGATCACCGCCACGCGCGACAAGCATCGCCTTGCTCTCACCCAGCCGGCGACGCTGACCTTGCGCGACAACGGCGTTGACGTGCGCGCGCTCATGCTGTCGCTTGATCGCGGCCGGCTCAGCATCGACGGCCGTGCCGGCAATACTTACGACCTGACGCTCAAGGCACAGGCCGTGCCGCTGTCGATTGCCGACGTGTTCGTACCCAAGCTCGGCCTCGGCGGCACGCTCGATGCCGACGCCCGCGTCACCGGCACCAAGGACGCCCCCACCGGGACGTGGTCGTTGCGCGTCGACAACCTCGTCGCACCGCAAACCCGCGATGCCGGCCTGCCGCCCATCGACGTGCAGGCCAAAGGCGAACTCGCCGATGGCAAGACGAGCATCAACGGCACGATCGGCGCCAAGGGCGCCGGGACCATCCGCGTCAACGGCACGGTGCCGCTCGCCGGCGATGGCCTCGACGTCGCTGCCAAGGGCAACGTCAATATCGGCGTCGCCGACCGCTTTCTCGCGGCCAGCGGCCGCCGCGTCGCCGGCTCCGCCGCGATCGATGTCAGGATCGCCGGCAGCCTGCAGCAGCCGCGCATCGACGGCAGCGCCACCGTCAATGGCGCAAGCTACAGCGATCTCCTGCTCGGCATCCGCTACACCAACATCGCGGCGCGCATCGCCGCGCGCGGCGACGATGTCCGTATCGAACGCTTCTCCGCGCAGACGCCGAACGGCGGCACCATCACCGCGCAAGGCTCGGTGGCGATCGACCCGGCCGCCGGTTTCCCCGGCGACGTCAAACTCTCCGCGCGCCGCGCCAAGCTGATCGAGAACGACATCTACAGCCTGGTCGCCAACATGGCGGTCACGTTGTCGGGGCCGCTGGCGCGCAATCCGTCCATCGCAGGCACGATCGACGTGGTCTCGCTCGACGTCACGGTGCCGGAGCGGCTGCCGACGACGCTCAGCCCGATTCCGGGAACGGTCCACGTCAACGCGCCGCCGCAAGCAGCAGCCCGCCTCGCCGCCGCGGCGCGCGCCAGGGCCCGCGCCAGCCGGACCCCGGCCTTCGATGCCACGCTCGATTTGACCATCACCGCGCCGAACCGCGTCTTCGTGCGGGGCCGCGGCATCGATGCCGAACTCGGCGGCGATCTGCGGCTGCGCGGCCGGCTGTCCGATCCGCAGACGGTCGGCGCTTTCGAATTGCGGCGCGGCCGCATGTCCATCGCCGGCACGCGACTCGACTTCACCGAAGGCCGTATCGTCTTCACCGGCGACCTGACGCCCGATCTCGACTTCAAGGCGCAGACGCAGGCGAGCGATGTCACCGCCATCATCGCCGTCACTGGTCCGGCGCGCGAGCCGCAATTCGCCTTCAGTTCGCAACCCGACTTGCCGCAGGACGAAGTGCTGTCCCGCATCCTGTTCTCGAAAGCGAGCGGCGGCCTGTCCGCCATTCAGGCTTTGCAAGTGGCGCAAGTCGCCGCGCAATTCTCCGGCGGCGGCGGACCGGACGTGTTCGAACGCGTGCGCAAGTCGCTCGGCGTCGACAGCCTCGATGTCTCGGTCGGCAGCAGCGGCAGCCCGACTGTCGGCATTTCGCGCTCGATCAACCGCCGCCTCAGCGTCGGCGTCAAAACCGGCGCGGAAGCCGGCGACAGCGGCGTCAGCGTCGATCTCGACGTCACGCGCAACCTCCGCCTCAAGGGCGAGGCCGACGCCAATGGCGGCACCGCCGTCGGCGCTGGCGTCGAGTGGGAATACTAGGCGTTAGCGCGGCGGGCGGCTGTCCGGCGCCGGCGGCGTTCGCGCCAGTTTATCGAACCGCGCCGAAGTGCGTTCGGCGCTCTCCATTTCGACATGGGTCAGTAATTCATCGACCCAGCTTTCATGCATCGCCGCCACGGCGCTGAACTGCGCGCGGCCTTCGCTCGTGAGTTGGACGATGAAACGCCGCCGGTCTCCGGCCGCGTTGTCCCGGGCGACGTATTGCTTCGCCAGCAGGCGGTCGATGATGCCGGTGACGTTGCCGTTCGAGACCATGAGGGCTTGCGACAGCGCCGTCATGGTCATGCCGTCCGGATGGCGGTCGAGCGCGGCCATCACGTCGAACTGGGGCAAGGTCATGTCGAACTGGTCGCGCAACCTTTTGCGCAACTCCGCCTCGATCACCTGCCGCGCCAGCAACAAGCGGATCCACAACCGCAGCCGCTGCTTGCGTAGCGGGCGCGCCGCGCCCGGACTTGCGGATTTGGCCGCGCCCACCACGTAAATGTCACTCCCCCACAGGAACCTTGTTGACCTATAGCATACGGAATGTTTTAAGGTTGAAGCAATTCCGGAGCCTCATGGCCAATCCGGCCGCCGCGCCAGCCTCCGGGCCTGGGACTTGAGAATGGCCGAACGTTCGTTTGCCAGAGAAGTTCGAGACCTCGAACTCGGCGAAGGCCAGGAGTTCCGGGGCGAAGGCATCCTCGCCCTCACCAAGGCCCTGCTGCAATCCGGCGTGGCGTATGTCGGCGGCTATCAGGGCTCGCCAATCTCCCATTTGATGGATGTGCTGTCCGACGCGCAGGACCTGCTCGGCAAGCTCGGCGTACAGTTTTCCGCCTCGGCGTCGGAAGCCGCCGCTGCCGCCTCGCTGTCGGCGTCGATGATGTACCCGATCCGTGGCGCGGTCACATTCAAATCGACCGTCGGCACCAATGTCGCCTCCGACGCGCTGGCCAACCTCGCCTCCTCCGGCGTGGTCGGCGGCGCGCTGATCATCCTCGGCGAGGATTACGGCGAAGGCTCCTCGATCATGCAGGAGCGCAGCCACGCCTTCGCCATGAAATCGCAGATGTGGCTGCTCGATCCGCGGCCGGACCTGCCCTCCATCGTCAAGGCAGTCGAAGACGGCTTTGAACTGTCGGAAGCCTCGAACACACCGGTGATGCTGGAAGTCCGTGTGCGTTCCTGCCACGTCCATGGCTCCTTCATCGCCAAGGACAACAAGCGCCCGGCCTTTACGCTGCAACAAGCCCTGGAAAATCCGGTCCGCGACGTCAACCGCATCGTGCTGCCGCCCGCCTCCTACATTCAGGAGAAGGAGAAGATCGAGAAGCGCTGGCCGGCCGCGGTCGAATTCATCAAGAGCCGCAAGCTCAACGAATTCTTCGACGGCGACCTGACCGATGTCGGCATCGCCGTGCAGGGCGGCATGTATAACGGCGTCATCCGCGCGCTGCAGCGTCTCGGCCTCGCCGATGTCTGGGGCAAGACGCGCATCCCGCTTTATGTGATGAACGTCGCCTACCCGCTGATCGACGACGAATTGACGCAGTTCTGCGCCGGCAAGCGCGGCGTGCTGATCGTCGAAGAAGGCCAGCCGGAATATATCGAGCAGGCGGTCAACACCATCCTGCGCCGCCGCGACATCTCGACCCGCATCTTCGGCAAGGACGTACTGCCGATGGCCGGCGAATACACGGCCGACGTGATGCTCAAAGGCGTGCGCGATTTCCTCTCCGCCGCGCTGCCGTCGGCGCTGTCCGATGCCAGCCGCGCGCCGAACGTGCCGGCGATTGCCGACGATCCGCGCGTCAAGGCGCTGACCGGCGTCGTGCCGCCGCGCCCGCCAGGCTTCTGCGTCGGCTGCCCCGAGCGCCCGATCTTCGCCGCGGTGAAACTGGTCGAAAAGGAGCTCGGCCAGCATCACATCGCTGCCGATATCGGCTGCCACCTGTTCTCGATCCTGCCGCCCTTCAATATCGGCGCTTCGACCATGGGCTACGGCCTCGGTCCGGCCTCGGCGGCAGCGTTCAACGTGCCTTCGTCGAAGAAGTCGATCTCCTTCATCGGCGACGGCGGCTTCTGGCACAACGGCCTCACCACCAGCATCGGCAACGCCGTCTACAACAAGCATGACGGCGTCATCGTCGTCGTCGACAATTATTATGCCTCCGCGACCGGCGGCCAGGATATCCTTTCCTCGCGCGCCGACAACGCCACGCGCTCGACGCAGCACCCGATCACCAAGGCGGTCGAAGGCATCGGCGCGACGTGGGTGCGCCAGGTCGATCGCACCTACGACGTCGGCAAGATGCGCGACACGCTGAAGGAAGCGCTCACCGACCGCTCGCCCGGCCCGAAGGTCATCGTCGCCTCGTCCGAGTGCATGCTGAACAAACAGCGCCGCGAGAAGCCGCTGTTCGCCAAGGCGGTGAAAGGCGGCCAGCGCATGGTCCGCGAGCGCTACGGCGTCGATGAGGATGTCTGCACCGGCGATCACGCCTGCATTCGTCTGTCCGGCTGCCCGTCGCTGACGATCAAGCACAGCGACGATCCACTCAAGGACGATCCGGTCGCCGCGGTCGATAATGGCTGCGTCGGCTGCGGCAATTGCGGCGAGGTGGCGGAAGCCGCGGTGTTGTGCCCGTCGTTCTACCGCGCCGAGATCATCCATAATCCGACCGGCTTCGACCGCTTCATGGCGCGGCTGCGCGGCGCGGTGATCGGCTTCCTGCAGCGCCGGCGCGCCCGTCATGCGCTCGCCCTTTCCTGAGGCGGCGCAACCCATGACCGCCCTTGCTCCCGCGATGTCTCTCGATACGGCCAAGCCGCTCGCCATCGCGGTACTGGCGATGGGCGGCCAGGGCGGCGGCGTCCTGGTGGATTGGATCGTCGCGCTGTGCGAGTCCCAAGGCTGGGCTGCGCAATCGACCTCGGTGCCCGGCGTCGCGCAGCGCACCGGCGCCACGATCTATTACATCGAAACTCTGCCGCTGCCGCCGAATGCGCCGCACGGCCTCAAGCCGGTGCTGTCGCTGATGGCGGTGCCGGGCGAAGTCGATATCGTCATCGGCGCCGAATTCATGGAAGCCGGCCGCGCCATCCAGCGCGGGCTGGTGACGCCGGACCGCACCACTTTGATCGCGTCCTCGCACCGCGCCTATGCGGTCGTCGAGAAGCAGACGCCGGGCGACGGCATCGGCGATGCCGCGACGATGCTCAAGGCGGCGGAAGCGACCGCGAAGAAACTCGTCGCTTTCGACATGGCCGCCATCGGCGACAAAACCGGCAGCGCCATTTCAGCGGTGCTGTTCGGTGCGCTGGCCGGCGCCGACGCGCTGCCCTTCCCGCGCCAAGCCTTTGAGGCGACGATCCGCGCCGCCGGCATAGGCGTCGAGCCGAGCCTGCGCGGTTTTGCCGCCGGCTACGAGCGCGCCACGGCCGGGACGCCGCTCGAGATCGCGCCGCCGCCGAAGAAGGAAGTCGTACCGAAGACGGCGCAAGGCGACTACGCTGCGCTGGTTGCGCGAGCGCAGTCTGAATTTCCGGCCGAGACGCAAGCCATGCTGGCGGCGGGGCTGCAGCGCGTCGTCGATTTTCAGGACGTGGCCTATGGCCGCGAGTATCTCGACCTCGTCAGAGACATCAAAGCGAGCGATCGCGCCGATCGCGGCTATGCGCTCACCCAGGCGGCCGCCAAGTATATCGCCGTCGCCATGGCCTATGACGACGTTTACCGCGTCGCCGACCTGAAGACCCGCGCCAGCCGCTTCGAGCGCGTGCGCAAGGAAGTCGGCGTCGCGCCGGATCAGCTCATCTATACGACCGAGTTCATGCATCCGCGCATGGACGAGGTCGCCGGCTCGCTGCCGAAGGCGCTCGGCCGTTTCATCGAAGAACGCCCCAGCCTGTTCAAGACGCTCGACAGGGTCGTCAATCGCGGCCGGCGCGTGCGCACCGGCACGATCCGCTGGTTCCTGATGCTGTATATCCTCGGCGGCCTCAAGCGCTTCCGGCGCGGCACTTTGCGTCACGCCACCGAAGTCGCGCATCGCGATGCCTGGCTCGCGCGCGTCAAACAGGCTGCCACGAAAGACTACGATCTCGCCGTCGAGCTGCTGAACAACCGGCGCCTGGTCAAAGGTTATTCCGACACCCACGCGCGCGGGTTGTCGAAGTTCGACCGCGTCATGGCCGCCGCCGACAAGCTCGAAGGCCGGCCCGACGCCGCCGAATGGGTGCGCCGCCTGCGCGAGGCCGCGCTCAAGGATGAAGAAGGCGTCGCGCTCGACGGCGCGCTCAAGACCGTCGACAGCTTCCTACATTAAATCAAATCACAATCGAGCCGACGCTCGAGCCGCCGCAGACAAACAAAGTCTGCCCGGTGACGAAGGAGTTCGCCGGATCGGCAAAGAACAGCACGGCGCGGGCGACATCGTCGCTGCGGCCGAGGCGTTTCACCGGGATTGCCGCCGCCAAACTCTGCTCGCGCGGATCGCCCACGGGGATGACGCCGCGAAACATCTCGGTGTCGCCGATCGGCCCCGGCGCTACGGCGTTGACGGTGATGCCGGATGGCGCGAGCTCCAGCGCCCAACTCCGCACCAGGCCGACGACGCCGGCCTTGGTCGAGCCGTAGGCCGTGCGGTTGGCGAGACCCAACGCGCCGCGCGTCGACATCAGCACGATGCGGCCGAAGCCGCGCTCTTTCATGCCCGGCAGCACCGCCTGCGTAATCGTCAGTGCCGCGCCGATATGAAGCTGCGTCAGCGCCTGCAGGTCCTCGATCGTGGTCTGCTCGATGCTCGCCGGCCGGATGGTGCCGGCATTGTGGACAATGTGCGTCACGGCGAAACGTTTGGCGGCATCGGCGGCGGCCTGCGCTACAGCGTTGTTGTCGAGAAGATCAATCTCGACGCCATGCAGCTTCGCCTCTGCGTTCTTCGGCTTCTGCCGATCGAACACCACGACCTCGTAGCCGGCGCCGAGCAATTGCCGTGCGATCTCGGCGCCGATGCCGGACGCGCCGCCCGTGACGATAGCCGTGTGGCCGCTCATGCGCCCTCCACCAGCGCCAGAACGCGCAAGGGACTGCCGGAGCCCTGCTTGATCTTCAGCGGCGCTGAGAAGATCACCGCGCCTTTCGGCGGCAACTGGTCGAGATTGGTCAGGCATTGCAGGCCGAAGCGGCCCTTGCCGTGCATATAGAAATGCGCCGGGAACGGCGGATTGAAGTGATGGCCCTGGCCGTGATCGGTGCCGATGGTTTCGGTGCCGAAGCCGTGCACATCGCGCTCTTCGACCAGCCACTTCACCGCCTCGGGCACCGGGCCCGGGGTGTGGGCGCCATCGTCGCGCATGCCGGCATATTCGGCATAAGACTTCTTCGACCAGTCGGTGCGCAGCAGCACCCATTCGCCGGCGCCGATGCGGCCGTGTTTCTTCTCCCAGGATTCGAGAAACGGCACTGTCAGCTCGAAGTCGGCATTGGCCGCGCTCTCGGCCGAGCAATCGATCACATTCGCCGGCGCGATGAACTTGCGCGGGTCGATGGTGTCGACGGCGTTGTTCGGCAGGTCCTTGCCGGAGATCCAGTGGATCGGCGCGTCGAAATGCGTACCGGCGTGTTCGGAGACCGTGAAGTTGTTCCAGTACCACGCCGGCCCGCGCTCGTCATAGCGAGAGATTTCCTCGATACGGAACGGCGCCGCCTGGCCGAACTCGGGCGGCAGCACGATGGTGGGGAATTCCTGCGTGAGGGTCTGCGTCAGATCCACCACGCGGATCGAACCCGAGGCGACGCGCTGCGCCAATGCGAGAAGATCGGAAGCCACTTTAGTCCTCCTATCCGGCCAGTTCGCGCTCGAGCGCTTTCGGATTGGCGGCGAGCCGCGCGCGGATATCCTCGGCGATATCGCCGACGAACACATCCTCGAGCCCGCGCTGCAATCCCTGCACCACGGCCTTGGCCAGCGCCGCCGGCGTTACCTTCGGCGGCGGCACGGTCTGGAACCACTCGGTGTCGAGCGGGCCGAAGAACACATTCATCACGCGCACGCCGCCAGGCCGCAATTCGGCGCGCAGGCATTGCGCCGCCGACAAAGATGCCGCTTCGGCCGCCGAATAAGCGCCGTATTGCGGCCAGTTCATCAGCGCGTGCACCGACAAAAGATTGACGAAGGCGGTCGCCGAATTCACGCCGTCGGCGCCGCGGCCGCGCATGGCCGGGCCGAAAGCCTGCGCCAGACGCATCAGGCCGAAGTAACGAACATCCATTTCCTCGCGCGCTACGGTCACGCCGTGGCGCTGCATGATGCCGCCGGCGCGGATGTGCTCGGCAGTGTTAACGACGATGTCGATGCGGCCGGCGTTCTGCTCGGCCTGCTCGGTGACCGACTCGGAGTCGGTAACGTCGAGCGGAACGATCTCGACTCGCTCGATCTTCTTCAGTTCGTCCTGTCCGGGAAACGGCTTCCACGGATCGGCGATGCCGACAAAGACGATGTTGCAGCCGGCCTCCGAAAAGGCCTTGGCCATCGCCTGCCCGACCGGCGTGCGGCCGTCGGTGATCAGGACACGGCGGAACTTCGGATCGCAGGTCATTTCGCGCAGATGCGGATCGTCGGCCATGTTGGGGGTGTCTTTCTCCGGCAGCGCAATCATCACCGGCGCGCCGCCTTTGTCGAGCTTGAGGGCAAGGCGGACGCGCTGGCCTTCCAGCACGTCGCCGTGAAGATGCGACAGGATGACCGGCCCGGCGTCGAGCTTGGTCAGGCCGACGCGCCAGGGCGTGCGCTCGCGAAAGTACGGATCGGTCGAGGTGCGGATCGTGGTTTCGGCCAGCAGCGTGCCGTTGTCGTCCACCGGCTTGAACGGAACGCGGTCCGACAGACAGGTCGGGCAGGCATCGCGCGGCGGGTAGAACACCGAGCTGCAATCGTCGCAGGTCTGCAATTCGAAGCGGCCTTCCGCCGCCGCCTTGGTCAGACCATGTGCGGTGCGGCTGCGGACCGACTGCGGATAAAGCGGCTGCTGGGTGCGCTTGAGCGGATCCTTGCGCTTGGGGCGCTTGAGCGGCTCGGTCATGACGCCCTCGCCAGCACGGCGGCGCCCGACGACAGGCCGCGGTCGTAATTGATCATGCCGAAGCCGGAGACGACGGCGATCCTGGCGTCCTTGACCGGCTTGCCGATCGGCTGATCTGTCAATTGCCGCATCGCCTCGGTGATCCCGAGATGGCCGCCGGCGGCCCCGGCCTGGCCGGTCGACAGTTGCCCGCCCGAGGTGTTGTGCGGAAACGTACCGTCGGTGGTGAAAGTGTGCTGGCGGATGAAGTCCTTGCCCTCGCCCTTCTTGCAGAAGCCGAGATCCTCGAACTGCATGGTGACGATTACCGGGTAATCGTCATAGGTCTCGAGCAGATCGACGTCGTCCGGCTTGACGCCGGCCATCTGCCACAGGTCGTCGACATCCACGGCCCATCCGCCGCGCGTCTGGATCGAATCGTCGGCAAAGGCATGGTGGCGCTCGATGGTCGAGAGCAGTTTCACCGTCGGCAAGCCGAGCGACTTCGCCACGTCCTCGCGGCAGACCAGGAATGCTTCGGCGCCGGCGCAAGGCATGACGCAGTCGAACAGATGCAGCGGGTCGGAAATCGGCCGCGCCTTCATGTACTCATCGAGCGTCAGCTTCTTCTTCATCATCGCGAAGGGGATCGACAGCGCATTGTCGCGCTGCGCCACGCAGATCTTGCCGAAATCCTCGCGCGTCGCGCCATACATGTTCATATAGTTCTTGGTGATCAGCGCGAAGGAGGCGTTGGCGCCACCGGAACCATAAGGATAGACCGCGTCCTGGGCGAAGCGCGAGAACGACGACAAGGTCTTGCGGAAGGAATCGACATGGTTGGTGTCGCCAGCGACCACGGCGACGAATTGCGCATCGCCCGCTTGCACGGCGCGGGCGGCGCGGCGCAGGCCGACGACACCGCTCACCCCGCCCATCGGCACATGATCGAGCCAGCGCGGCGACAGGCCGAGGTGCTGGGTCATGCCGACGGCGCTGTCGGCGCCGGTGGTGAAGCTCGACAGCACCAGCCCGTCGATGTCCTGCGGCCGGATGCCGGCGGTCTTGGTCAGTTGGTGCAGCGCGCGGCCGGTCCACCAATGCGCGGTATCGGTCGAATAGCGCACATAGGGCACCGTGACCGGCGCGCAGACGACAACGCCGTCGTAAGGGCGGCGGATCGTCATATTCCGTGTCGTCCCGGGCGAGCGTTAGCGAGGCCCGGGACCCATGGCCGCTGCACTATCGATAGCGCACGGCCTATGGGTCCCCGCCTTCGCGGGGACGACAGCGGAGAAGCTAGAGGAGTCTGAATCATCACATGAACAACTGGATGTTGCCGAATGCCGCCTCGCAATTGACGAGGTCGACGCGCTTCAGCTTGATCTTGAGCACGCCGCCGACAAGAGTCAGCGTGTGTGTCGCCCAGGCGGCGTAGAGCTGCTGCTCATCGTAGCGCGTCTCGATGTAATGCATCGGCGTCCAGGTGACGAATTCACCCTTGGCGTCGTCGCGGCTGTCGATCTGCGGCGTCTGCAGCACATGATGGCAGCGGCTCTTCGGCTTCTGCGAGAAGGTGCGGTTGCCCTTGAGCCGCTCGACGCGGATCTGCAGCAGCAGCTTGTCCTCGTACATCAGCGAGCCGACCAGCTTGGGGTCGGTCTGCCCCCACTCCAGCGGCATCCAATAATAGGCGTCGTCGGCGTAGAGCGCGAGCCACTCCTCGAAGCGGTGCTGGTCGAGCAGCCGCGCCTCGTAGATGACGAAGTCGATGATCTCTTTGTCGGTCGGGCTTGTCATGCTCGCCTGCCTACATCGACATCGTCATGAATTTCTGCCAGGCGTGGAACTGGTTGCGCATCTGCCATTCGGTGGTGCCGTTGGTCTCCGCCGTCACATCCACCGGCTCCTGCGGATCGTACAACCGCTGCACGTTGACCCACTGATTGGCATCGACGTGCAGGCCCTCCTGCGCGCGCTCGTACATTTCCAGATCGTCGTGACCGACCACGGAGGTCGGCGCATTGATCAGCCGGTTGTACATCTGCGTGCGTTCCAGCAACACGTCCGGCGCATCGACCAG
>JAHCKF010000329.1 GCA_026125925.1 Pseudolabrys sp. | reverse complement strand
GGATCGGCGACAGCGGCGGCACGTACCAGACCATCGGCAGCGTGCGATACTCGGGATGCAGCGGGAAGGCGACCTTCCACTCCATCGCCATCTTGTAGACCGGCGAGCGCCGCGCGCCTTCCAGCCAGTTCTCGGCGATGCCGTCGCGGCGGGCCTGCTCGATGACCCGCGGATCGTGCGGATTGAGGAAGACGCCGAGCTGGGCGTCGTAGAGGTCCTGCTCGTTCGGCACGCTGGCCGCTTCCTCGATACGGTCGGCATCATAGAGCACGACGCCGAGATAGCGGATGCGGCCGACGCAGGTTTCCGAGCACACGGTCGGCTGCCCCGCCTCGATGCGCGGATAGCAGAAGATGCATTTCTCGGATTTGCCGCTCGACCAGTTGTAATAGATCTTCTTGTACGGGCAGCCGGACACGCACATGCGCCAGCCGCGGCACTTGTCCTGGTCGATGAGAACGATGCCGTCTTCCTCGCGCTTGTAGATGGCGCCCGAGGGGCAGGCCGCGGCGCAGGTCGGGTTGAGGCAGTGCTCGCACAGCCGCGGCAGATACATCATGAAGGTGTTTTCGAACTGGCCGTAGATGTCCTTCTGCACGCCCTCGAAATTGACGTCCTTCGAGCGCTTGGCGAACTCGGTGCCGAGAATCTCCTCCCAGTTCGGGCCCCATTCGATCTTCTCCATGCGCTCGCCGGTGATCAGCGAACGCGGCCGCGCCGTCGGCGAGGCCTTGAGCTCCGGCGCGTTCTGCAGGTGCTCGTAGTCGAAGGTGAAGGGCTCGTAGTAGTCGTCGATCTCGGGCAGGTCCGGGTTGGCGAAGATATTGGCCAGCACCCGCCATTTGCCACCGATGCGCGGCTCGATCTTGCCGTTCCTCTTGCGGCGCCAGCCGCCGTTCCAGCGCTTCTGGTTTTCCCACTCCTTGGGATAGCCGATGCCGGGCTTGGTCTCGACGTTGTTGAACCAGGCGTATTCCATGCCTTCTCGGTTGGTCCACACGTTCTTGCAGGTGACCGAGCAGGTGTGACACCCGATGCATTTGTCGAGGTTCAGCACCATCGCGATCTGTGCGCGGATTTTCATTCTGCGGCCTCCAGCTTGGTATTGGGCGCGATGGTGAGCGCTTCGGGTTGGTCGGCAGCTGGCTTATCCAGCCAATCGACATTCTTCATCTTGCGGATGATGACGAATTCGTCGCGGTTGGTGCCGATCGTGCCGTAGTAGTTGAAGCCGTAGGCCTGCTGGGCGTAGCCGCCGATCATGTGCGTCGGCTTGACGACGACGCGCGTCACCGAGTTATGGATACCGCCGCGCTGGCCGGTCACTTCCGAGCCGGGCACGTTCACGATCTTCTCCTGCGCATGATACATCATGCACATGCCGTCCTTGACCCGCTGCGAGACCACGGCGCGGGCAACGAGCGCGCCGTTGGCGTTGTAGGCCTCGATCCAGTCATTGTCGGCGATGCCGACTTTCCTGGCGTCGTCCTCGCTGATCCAGACGATCGGCCCGCCGCGCGACAAGGTCAGCATCAAGAGGTTGTCGGTGTAGGTGGAGTGGATGCCCCACTTCTGATGCGGCGTGATGAAGTTGAGGACGATTTGCTTCTCGCCGTTCGGCTTGGAGTCGATGACCGGCTTGACCGCCTTGAGATCGACCGGCGGCCGATAGACGCACAAAGCCTCGCCGAAGGCCCGCATCCACAGATGATCCTGATAGAGCTGCTGGCGGCCGGAGAGGGTGCGCCACGGGATCAGTTCGTGGACGTTGGTGTAGCCGGCGTTGTAGCAGACCTTCTCGGACTCCAGCCCCGACCAGGTCGGCGCCGAGATGATCTTACGCGGCTGCGACACCACATCCCGGAAGCGGATCTTCTCGTCTTCTTTCGGGATGGCGAGATGGGTGTGGTCAAGGCCGGTGGTCTTGCCCAGCGCGTCCCAGGCCTTGACCGCGACTTCGCCGTTGGTTTCCGGCGCCAGCGAGAGAATGACTTCGGTGGCGTCGATGTCGCTGTCGATGCGGGCGAGGCCCTTGGTCGCGCCTTCCTCGGTGACCTCACCGTTGAGGCGCTTCAGCAGTTCGACCTCGTGCTCGGTGTTCCAGGCCATGCCCTTCACGCCGTTGCCGATCTTCTGCATCAGCGGTCCCAGCGCGGTGAAGCGCTTGTAGACGTTCGGATAGTCGCGCTCGACCACCGTCACCGCCGGCATGGTCTTGCCGGGGATCGGCTCGATCTCGCCTTTCTTCCAGTCCTTGACGTCGAAGGGCTGTGCGATCTCGCCGGGCGAGTCGTGCTGGATCGGAGTCAGCACCACGTCCTTCTCGACACCGAGCACTTCCGGCGCGACGCGCGAGAAGGCCTTGGCGATCGCCTTGTAGATCTCCCAGTCGCTTTTCGCCTCCCACACCGGGTCCACCGCGGAGGTCAGCGGATGGATGAAGGGATGCATGTCCGAGGTGTTGAGGTCGTTCTTCTCATACCAGGTGGCGGTCGGCAGTACGATGTCGGAATAGACGCAGGTCGTGGACATGCGGAAGTCGAGCGTCACCAGCAGGTCGAGTTTTCCTTTCGGCGCGTCGTCGTGCCAGGCCACTTCCTTCGGCTTCTTGTGCCCGGTCTCGCCGAGATCCTTGCCCTGCACGCCATGCGTGGTGCCGAGCAGATGCTTAAGGAAATATTCGTGGCCCTTGCCGGACGAGCCGAGCAGGTTGGAGCGCCACACGAACATGTTGCGCGGCCAGTTGTCGGGGTGGTCCGGGTCCTCGCAGGACAACTGCAGGTCGCCGGACTTCAGCGCCTTGGCGACATAGTCCTTCGGCTCGAGGCCGGCGGCCTGCGCCTTGGCGGCGATCTCCAGCGGGTTCTGCTTGAGCTGCGGCGCGGAGGGTAGCCAGCCCATGCGCTCGGCGCGCACATTGTAGTCGATCAGCGCGCCATCCCAGGGACCTGCGGGGGCGGTCGGTGAGAGGATTTCTTCGACACCGACGGTCTCGTAGCGCCACTGGTCGGTGTGCGCGTAGAAGAATGAGGTCGAGTTCTGCTGGCGCGGCGGCCGGCCCCAGTCGAGACCGAAGGCGAGCGGCAGCCATCCGGACTGCGGCCGCAGTTTCTCTTGCCCGACATAATGCGACCAGCCGCCGCCCGATTGACCGACGCAACCGCACATCACCAGCATGTTGATGACGCCGCGGTAGTTCATGTCGCAGTGGTACCAGTGGTTCATCGCCGCGCCGATGATGACCATGGAGCGGCCCTTGGTCTTCTCGGCGTTGCGTGCGAACTCGCGCGCCACGGTGATAATCTGGTCGCGCGGGACTCCTGTGATGGCCTCGGCCCAGGCCGGCGTGTAGGGCACGTTCTCATCGTAGGACTTGGCGACGTGCGCACCGCCGAAGCCGCGGTCGAGGCCGTAGTTGGCGGCGAACAGGTCGAACACGGTCGCGACCAGCGCCTCGCCGTCCTTCAAGGCGACGCGCTTTGCCGGCACCTTGCGCAGGAGCACGCTGGGATGGTCGGTGCCCTTGAACGCGTCATGCTCGCGGTTGCCGAAATAGGGGAACGCCACCTCGGCCAGCGCGTCGCGCGTCTCTGCGAGCGTCAGGCAAAGCTTGCTGTCACGCCCGCTGGACTCCTTCTCCTCAAGGTTCCACTTGCCCTTCTCGCCCCAGCGGAAGCCGACCGAGCCGCGCGGCACGACCACGCTGCCAGAGGTCTCGTCGACCGCAACGGTCTTCCACTCCGGATTGTTGCTCTCGCCGAGGCCATCGGCGAAGTCGGAAGCGCGCACCAGCCGGTCAGGCACGAAGGAGTCGCCCTGCTTTGTAAGCCGGACCAGCATGGGCATGTCGGTATATTGCCGGACGTAGTCCCAGAAATACTGCGCCTGCCGGTCGAAATAGAACTCGCGCAGGATGACGTGGCCCATGGCCATGGCGAGCGCGGCGTCGGTGCCTTGTTTCACCGAAATCCAGAGATCGGCGAACTTCGAGGCTTCCGAATAGTCCGGGCAAATG